>JAQUZG010000011.1 GCA_028691435.1 Candidatus Iainarchaeum sp. | reverse complement strand
AGGAATATCAAAATATTCAAAAGTTAAATTTTTTATTGGTTGTTTTGTTGGTAAATTTCCACGATATATTATACTTTGTTATGCTGGATATTTTGGAATACAATTTATAACTTCTATTTTTGCTGGTTAATTTTTTTGTTCTAATAAAAATTTGTTATTTAATTATAATTTTAAAATCCAACTAATAATAATTATCAAAACCATTATTGCTGTTTGTGGTGGAAGTGCTGGTAAAGGAATCTTTTTAGTTGATACAATATAAATACTAAAAAATAATCCAGCTAATGCTCCAATTGAACAAAGTGTTGCAACCAAAACATTGTTGTTAAATAATCCATTTGAAATAATACTTGAAACTACAATTAAAGGTATCACTAAGTCTCCATTTCCAAGTTCAAATTTATGTTTTTCATTAGGGAAAGATACTGTAAATGCAAAATTATTTTTTACAATTGCACTTGCAAGTGTAAGCATGTGTTTAGTTTTAAACACTGCAATATAATCATAAATTGAAAGTAAAATAATAAAAGTTAAAACAGGCAATATTCCCATTGTAATTCCTATTAGTCCGCCAGCTCCAACAATTGCAATTATGCTTGTAACATTTTTTATTAACACATTTTCTCTATGTGTGTATCTTAAAACCAAAAGAATTATTATTAATGCTAAAACAATATAATCGTTTGTTGGAAAAAATGCAGTAAAAAAAATCATTGCACTCATAGTTATTGCCATAAATTCAATAATCCATAGTACCTTTCTTCCTTTTGAAAATTTTAATATTACTAATAATATTCCACTAAAAACTAAAATTTGTATTATCAATAAAATTGAATTATTAATGTCATTTATGTCTTCAAAAAACGCGCCTTGATTTAATCCAAGTGAATATAAAACAAGCGAAACATAAATTCCAAGAAATTGAGTAATTAAAAAAACAATTCCAAGTTTTAAAAAAACATTTTTATCTAACCAAGATTTTTCTTCAATATTTTGTTCTTTATTTTTAAAAATAGTTTTATCTTCTATTACCTTTTCTTTTTTTGAATCATTGTGCTTTTTCTTAATTATTTTTTTTAAAACTTTTTTAACCATCAAATCAACTTTGTCTATATCAACTGGGATTTTATTATTTATAAATTAGATTATTTATTGTTTTTTTATAGGTTTTACAAATCCATTTCGTGGTTTATAAATATCTCCTTTTTTTGTAAGTTGTTCAATAGCATCATGTATTTTGTCATCACTTAATCCTTTTTCAATTCCTTCCATTACAACTTGTTCAACAGGCACCATGTCAATTCCTTCACCCATTGCATCTTTAATTAATTTAAATGTTAAAGAGATTGCATTTTGTTTTGAGTGACTTATCCCACTGTTTATAATGTCAATATCTATTTGACCAGTTTCTGGATCAGAAACCGTTTCGCTTAGTGATTTTCTTACAAGTTGTATCGCTCTTTCTGCATCTTCAATATCCACTGTATCTTTTAATCTTACTTTTGCACTTGCTTCTCCAAGTCTTACTAATCCTTCAAGTTGTCTTGCTGTTGCAGCATAACTTCCTTTTTCTTTTCCTTGACTTCTTAAGTTAACATAAAATTCAGTTATTTTATCAATTGCTTCTTTTGTTAAAACAGGAAAACAATTTTGTCTTGCATATGAAATATATTTTCTAACTAAATCTCCATCAATTGCAGGTTTTGTAATTTTATTAATTTGTTCATTTTCTTCATCTGTTAAAGATGTTCCTCTTTTTTTTGATAATTGTAATTTTTCTCCACTTTGGTGTGTACCAAGTATGTGGCCCGCAATTTTTTCATCTTGTGTTTTATCAAGTACATCTCTAATCATAAAAAATAAATCAAATCTTGAAATTAGTGATGCTGGTAATTCAATTTGTTCAAAAAATGGTTGGTGTGGATCAAATCTAGAATATTTTGGGTTAGCTGCACCAAGTAAAGAAGTATCCGATTTAAATTGAGAAACAATTCCTGCTTTTGCAACACTAATCATTCCTTGTTCCATTGCTTCGTGCAGTGCACTTCTATCTTGTGGATCCATTTTATCAAGTTCATCAGCCATACAAATTCCACCAGATGATAATACTAATGCTCCTGCTTTAAGTGTCCATCCACCTTCACCAAATTCATCTTTTACTGCACTTGCAGTTAATCCAACTCCACTAGTAGTTTTTCCACTAATAAAAATACTTTTTGGAGCAATCTCTGCAGTTGCTTTTAAAATTTGTGATTTTCCGCATCCTGGATCACCAATTAATAAAATGTGCACATTCCCCCTAATTTTTTGATTATTTGGTAAATTTTTTGGTACTCCTCCAAACAATTGTAAAACAATACTACTTTTTACATCACTATGTCCATAAATTGCTGGAGCTAAACTTTCAGTTAAAAGTTCATAAATATTATCTTGTTTTGAAAGTCTAATGATTTCTTTTTCTTCTTCTTTACTGATTTCTATTTCACTAAAATCTTTTTGTTTTTCTTCAAGATAATTTACTTCAATAAATCTACCGTACACTGTTTTTTTATCTTTTTGAGGAGGCATTAATCTAAGTACACCTATAAAATTAGTTTTGTCTCCTGCACTAACTTTATTTACTAAATCATCACTTACATAAGCATCAATATATGTTGCTTGTTCGTTACCTTTTAATTTTTCAAGGGGTTCTTGAATTTGTATTTTTTGATAATCTGTAAAAACACTTTTATCTTCAATTAATTCAAATTCTTTAGAGTGACATTCACACATATTGGGTTGACTTATCCTTTGTTTTTCTTGAGGGATTTTATAAATATTTCCGCATCGTCTACATTTCCAAACAGCCATTTGTATTTTTGGCAATACATCAGTAATTTGTCTTACTAGTCCCTCTACTGATATAAATTTTCCAAGATGTTTTGATGAAATACTTCTAATAGAAATAGATCGATCTCTTGGAAGATTAGAAAATCTTATTTGTGGAGAAAAAATTTCAACATCAAGCGAAGGAACATTAATTGTTTCAATTGCAGTTTTTGCTGCTTCACTAACACTATCTGGATTTTCAATTAATTCATCTGCTAAATTAGGATCAAATTTTTCAAGTTCTTTAAAATTAATTACTAATGATTTTTGTTCAGGATATTTTTCAATTAACTTCTCAATAATTTT
Organism: Candidatus Iainarchaeum sp.; assembly: GCA_028691435.1. Taxonomy (GTDB): domain Archaea; phylum Iainarchaeota; class Iainarchaeia; order Iainarchaeales; family JAAZKV01; genus JABIDZ01. The sequence goes on along the minus strand of JAQUZG010000011.1, from coordinate 16,773 downwards.
TTTATATTCACTATTAAAAAATTCTTCAAATCGTTCAATATATGGATTACTTTCTTGTTTTTCAATTTCTTCTAAATTCAAATCCATATTAATCACGCGTTTATTAATTTATTAGTAAGTCTACTTTTTTAATCTATTTTTATTTTTGCTTCTTGACGAAACTACTTAGTTTCTATAAAATGAGTTGGGAGTGTTATTAAAGAATCTAATTTTTTCAAATTAAATTTTTTAATACTAAACTAACAGCTTTAAACAATTAATACTTATTTAGTTTAGATTTTAAACAATTTTTAATTAAAAAATTAGTTTTTTGTTAAAAATTAAATATTCCTTTCTTTTCAGTTGCACTTTCTTTTAATGCATCACAAATCTTTTTTGCTGTTTCTCTTGCTTTAATTTCGTCCTTTTCGCCTCTAACCATTAATTTACCATTTTTAAAAATAGAAATAGTTTTGTTGTCAATATTAATTATTAACATATATTTTGAATCAATTTCAATCGTGCAAATATCCTTTAATTCAATTTTTGCTTTTGCTAAATCAATGTCTGTTCTTTTTTTTGGCATAAATTCGTAACTAACCTTACTTGTACAAGGTTTGCCAACAAAATCTTTTAGTTCCATACAATAGTTTTGATTAAACTTTTATTAAAAGTTTATGCCTCAGAGTTGGATTAAGTCATCATTTGTTCAGTAGGGATTTACTTCATCACTGGCTAAATAATTTTTAAGTAGTTAGAGTTTTAAATTAATTGACTGAGTTTAATTTGTGTAAAATCTGTTAACATTATAAAAAATATTTATAATTTAATTCCATTTTTTTAAAAAATCTAAAAGTTTTTTTGGGTGAATTCCAAAATAATTATATCCATCAAATCTTTCTAAATTTCCTTTAATCCAAAATAATTCTTTTTTAGATTTTGTATTATTATAAAATTCTTCAATATCTGAATTTTTTGTCCAAGGATCATTTTTTACTTGGGCATATAAAACTGGCACAGTTATATCTTTAACATATTCTTTTGGGGACATGTCTTCAAGATAATAATCAGTAAATTTTTTACTTGCTTTATTTATATTCTCATATCTTGATTTAAACAAAGGGTATTTACTTTCAAGTAAACATTTTGTTAAAACATCTCCAGACACTGGTTGAATTAAAGCTAAACATGTCACATTCTTAAATTTTTTTGGATATTTGCTCATTGCAATTATTGTTGAATTTGCGCCTAAACAATGACTTACAAAACTAATTTTTTTTGATTTTAATTTACTATCAGTTTCAATGTAATTTAAAACACCAATAATGTCTTGCCATTCAAAAAGCCCTAACCCTGTAAAACCATTATTTGCTTTTTGACTTTCGCCATGATTTCTAAAATCAAATGTTATAATATTATAATTTGCTTGATGTAATTTTTTAACTGTTTTAAGAAGTTCTACTTCAACATTTGATACTTTAAATAATCCTTGGTGATTTATTGAAAAGCCATATCTTGTAAATGGGCTTGGGTGAGTTAATATAATAAGTTTTTTTGATTTTGCTGGAATAAACCAGCCCTTTAATTTTATATTATCTAAACTTAAAAATTCAATTTCACTAAAATCCATTCCATAATCTTTTGGATTTTTTATTAAAGGTTGTTGTCTTGGATAAAGTAAGGCTTTTGTAAGAATATTTGAGATCATATTTATTTTAAAAATGAATATTTATATAAATCTAGTTAAGATTTATTCTTAAAAATAAAAATAGTTTATTATGGGGTTTAAAATTTATTTATCTTTTAAAATTTCCACCTTCAATTCTAATTGCTTTTCCTTTGACAATTGCTTCTGAAATTTTTTTTCTAGCACTATTTAAGATTCTAAAAAATGTTGGTTGACTAATTCCCATTTTTTTTGAACAGTCTTCTTGATTTAAATTTTCAACATCTTTTAGTCTTAAACTTTCAACTTCTTCAAAAGTAATTTTTATTTCTTCAAGATTGTGCAATGGAATTCCTGCGGGCTTAAAGTACGTAACGTCCGAATCAAAAATAATTTTTCTCATCATAGTTGGTCTTGGGCACATTTATTTCATCTCATTGTTTATATTGAATATTTATTCATTTTAATATTTATTCTTTACTTTTTTCTTCAGTTTGGTTTAATCTGCATCCAAATCCTCTTCCCATTCCTCGTCCGCAGTTTCTTCCAAAATTAATTGGTTTAGCTGTTGATTCTTTATTGCATGGGCCTAGTTTTCTTCCTGTCATTGGTCCGTTTCCTGTTGGACCTGTTCCATCTCTTCCTGGCATATTATCGCCTCCGTTTTATTAAATAATTATGAATTATAATCCATAACTATAATGAATATATATTCATAACAGTTTATAAATTGATCGTGTAAATTGATTTCTAAAAAAATAATTTAATTACTAAGAATTTTACTAATTTATTAGAGTAAATAATCTTATTTAAATTAAAAAAAGTAATTATTTAATCTTTTAGTGTCTAAGATTGATATGTATCCTAATAACAAAGATTATTTTAAAAAATTAATTCCTTTTGCACGAGAAATTATTAAATTATGCAATCAAAATAAAATACATGTTATTTTATATGGAAGTTTTGCTCATTTTTATTATACAAAACAACGTATGGCTGTAAATGATATTGATTTAATGATTTTAAAAAAAGATTATAATAAATTTTTAAAATTGCTTAAAACTAATCAAATTGATTTTGAATATAATTTAGAAAAAAAAGAAATATTTATTAAAAAAAATAATTTATTAATTGAAGTAGATGTTATTGGTTCTAATTATAGTGAATTGTTGCCAAGTTCTAAAATAAAAGGGTATATTCAAATTGATTTTTATGGCGAGCTTGTAAATGTGGTTAATCTTAAAACAATTGAAAAAATTTATATTATTGCAAATAATTGTAAAAATAAGGATTGGAAAAAAATTCTTATGCGAACTAAAGATTTTGAAAAATTTTTGGGAAGAAAAATATTGTAATTGTTTAATTTTGTAGTTTTATAAAAAATTAGATTTTAGTTGATTAAATAATTCTCAAAACAAATATATATCTCTAATTCATTATTCTATTATGAAATATCTAAATAGTAAGGTGATTTTAAAAGATTCAAAAATTAAAGGGCCAACTGTTGCTATTTTTGCAGGGGTGCACGGTGATGAAATTAGTGGCGTAAGAGCACTTGATTATTTAATTCCAAAAATAGAAATCAAAGCTGGAAAAGTTTATTTTGTTTATGCTAATTTGAAAGCTATTAAACAAGACAAGCGATTTATCGAATATAATTTAAATCGTTGCTTTTTAGATAAACAAAAAAAAGAAATGAAAAATACTCTTGAAGGAAAAACTGCAAAACAGTTAATGCTGGTTTTAAAAAAATGTGATTATGTTTTAGATTTACATTCGTCTCCTAATCAAGATGATCCTTTTGTACTTTGTGAAAAGCATTGTTTAGATTTTGTTTCTTGCTTTCCTGTGCCACGAGTTGTTATGGGTACGATTGTAACTCACCCTGGGGCATCAGATGGTTATTTAGTTAATAATGGTAAAATTGGTTTTTGTTTAGAATCTGGTCCACTTAAATCAAAAAAATCAGTAGATCTTGCTAAAAAATCAGTAATTAATTTTTTAAGAAAATTAAAAGTGATTGATGGAGTAGAAGAAGTATTTAAAAAAAAGAAATTTTATTTTGCAAAACCATTTTATACAGTAAAAAATGGGTCAATTAAATTAGTTAAAAAATTTAAAGATTTTCAAAAATTAAAAAAGAAAACTTTAATTGGTTATGATGGAGAAACTCCAGTTTATTTAGAAAAAAATGATATTGTGTTGTTTCCAGGTACAACAATTGTAAAATGTAAAGAAATTAAAATTTAAAATTTTTTTATCAAAATGTAAATGTGTAACTTTATGAGTTACAGTTAAGATTTTATTTCGTACAAATTTTGCTATTTTTATTTTGTTCAATTATTTTTTCAATATTAACATTTTCTGTTTTTTCAATTCTAATTTTTTTAACAGTTTCTTCAACTAATTTATCCATATCGCATTTTTTCATTTCAATTTTAACTTTTTCAATATTTGTTTTAGTTTTAGGTTTTCCAGTAGCAAGTGCATCACACATTTCTGGACCTTTTGAAATTTCAAAAAAACCTTCTTTCATTGAAATATCAATTATTTCTTGTTTATCCATAAATATGCAAGGCCTAAGAATTTCAATTTTTGCTTGTGAGTTAAGTGTATTTAAATTACTTAAAGTTTGAGAAGATACTTGTCCTATACTTTCTCCAGTAACTAAATAATCAATTTTTTTTTCATTAGCAATTTTTTCACTTAATTTATAAAAAAATATTTTCATTAAAACAAAATAATATTCTCTATAAGTTTTATTTGCAATTTCATTAAGTGCTTCTCCAGCTTCAATAACAATCATTTCATTTATTCCAAGTTTTTTACAAGCAGCAAGTGATTTTAATTCAGAAGTATTGTTTGTAAATGGAACTTGTGAAAAATGAATCGCATTTAATTCAAACTTATTTTTAATTAAAAATCCAGCGACAGGTGAATCAATTCCTCCACTAATCAATAAAAGTGCTTTATTCATAAAAATTAATTATTAAGTAAAATTTTTTAATTAAAGGTATGCATATTTGAATTGTTTTGTAAAACCTTCTGGTAATTGATTATAACTTTCAAGATAATTTGTATAAATTAATAAGTTATTTAAGTTTCTTCTTATTCCATGAATTCTTAAACTAGAACTTTTAGATCTAACTGAAATTTTATTTTCCTTGATGAATATTTTTTCTAGATCTAATTGTCTTTTTGTCGCATTTGCAATTACTTTTAATCTAACTAAAATTAGTTTTTGTGTTTTTTCATTAATTTTTTCGCCAGATTCAAAATATTTAGTCAATAATTCCATTAAAGGATTACTTAATTTAGTTAATCGTTCTACTGAAGCGATATTTTTTTTAGTTTGTTCAACATGAATCTTATTGTGCGTCTTTATTTTTCTTTTTTCTTCATATTGATATGCTGGATTTCTAATTGCTTTTTTAGGCGTGTATAAGTTATGCATAAATAAGTTTACTTTTTGAATATATAAAACTGTTGATTTAAAAAAAGTTTGAAAAAAAGCTTATGCTTTCTTTCTATTAATTTTTATATTGTCACCATATTTTTGGTATTCTACTTCATCACCAGATTGTAAATTTGGAACATCTTCTGCTTTTGGGGCATCATAAATTTCAAATGTTTCCATATTCATTATTTGAACAACATTTCCACTCACGGCAACAACTTGTCCATTTGATTTTGTAATCACTGGAACTTCAATTTCATTATCTGTTCCTTTTAATAATCCTCTTTTTTGGTTAGTAAAAATATTGAATGCAACTACTCTTACTTTTGCAGCACCATGTTTTCCAGGTTTTGATTTTTCAACACTTTTTACTTGACAAACTTCTCCGTCAATTAATACATATTTTCCAGGTTTTAATGAACCTGCTTGATCAAATTTTTTTTCATCATCAGCCATAACTTATCACTAAAAAAATAATTCTGTGTTGTATTTAAAAATCTACTCTTTATCACTAAAATTCATAATATTTTTCAAATTTTGATAAATACTTATTTAAATAACTTCATTTACATAATACATATGATTTGTTAAATATTTTGTTATATGTGATTTATATGTTTGGAAAAAAGGTTATTGACTTAATTACACATCGGGAAAAAAGACTTGCTGTTTTTGTTGATGGGCCAAATTTATTAAGAAAAGAATTTGGAATTGATTTAGATTTAATAAAAAAAGAGTCACTTAAATTTGGAGTAATTAAGATTGGAAAAGTTTATTTAAATCAATTTGCATCAAATAAACTTGTTGAAGCAGTTGTTAATCAAGGGTTTGAACCAATAATTACGACAACTGATGTTGATGTTTCTATGGCTTGTGATGCTACTGAAACAATTTTTAATGAAAATATTGATACTTTTATTTTTGTAACTCGTGATTCTGATTTTTTACCAGCTTTAATTAAAGCAAAAAATAAAGGTAAAGAAACAATTGCTATGCTTTCTGAAGAAATGTCTGCTGCAGCACTAAAAAATACTGCTGATAAAGTTGTAATATTAAAAGGAAAAAAATAATTGGTGATAATGATTGAATTTTCCAGTTGGTAAATTAATTAAATCTTCAACTGCCCCATTTGATTTTCAATCAATTTTTACTGAATTATTGGCAAAGTCATTTAATGGTTATTTAATAATCTCAATTTATTCTAATTGTCTTGAAGAAAGTATTTGTTTTTTTAAATCTGGGCAAATTGTTGGTTGTTTAACTGAAATTATGCAATTAAATAAAGTGATTAAAGGGGATGAATCAATAAATTATTTTTTTAACCAAACAAGAGGTCAAGGATCTTATCAATTAGTTGAGTTAACAAAAAGTCAAATTGATTTAATTATAGCTTTTGATGAAAAATTAAAAGTAAATTTAGAAAAAGATTTTTTAAAAAAAATTCCTAATCAATTTGTATTAAAATTTGATTTATCTAACCAAAAAGTTGATTTATTTAATAAGTATGGATTAAGTGGAATTAATTAATTTTTTATTTTAATTTAATTAATATATTTTTTTGGGAAACATTTGATTATTAAATATTTGTATGTTTAGTTTCTATATATTTTTTTATAAATTTTTGGTGAGATGATGAAAATATTTGGTAAAAACTTTTATTCACATAAATCTACTAAATCAAATTCTCAAATAGAATTTTTAAGAGATTTCTTATCAAAACATAAATATGTTTTTTCTAATAATTTTTATGAGAATTTAGAAATTTTAAAAAGAAAACATTTAGTTGATTCTTTTATTGTAACAAATTATGATGGAAGTATTGTTGCAAAAAGTGAAGATTCATTAAATGCCCAAGCAATTATTGGCACTGCTATGCTTTCATATATAAAAAGTGAATTACCAAATACTGAAACAGTTTTATTAAAAAAATCTGATGGTTGGTTTATGCTTTTTACATTGGATAAAAAAGTTTTTATTGTTACAGCAGGTAGTGAATTATCAAATATTGAATTAAAAGCACTTGCTATTGAATTAAGTATTTTAGTTGAAGAAAATGCTAAAAAATCTGTTGACAATATTATCACAAAAAAAGAAAAATTAATGGTTGGTGAATGAAATGGCTAGAGTAATTGCAATTGCTTCTGGAAAAGGTGGGGCTGGTAAAACAACTGTTACAGCAAATTTAGGTATTTGTCTATCTAGAATTGGAAAAAAAGTTTTATTGATTGATGCTGATATTGCAATGGCAAATTTATCATTAATTTTAGATATGAAAACATCTCCAATGACTCTTCATGATGTATTACTTGGGGAAGTAAGACCAAATGATGCTATTTATGATGGCCCTGAAGGAATACATTTTATTCCATCTGGATTAAGTTTAGATAATTATAAACGAGTAGATAGTGAAAGATTATCAAGTGTAATTTCTGAATTAAATAGTGATTATGATTTTATTTTACTTGATGCTGCTGCAGGAATAGAAAAGAATGTTTTAAGTGCACTTAGTGCATCAAACGAAACATTACTTGTTGTAATGCCTACTTCGCCATCAATTGCTGATGCCTTAAAGACTAAATTGGTTGCTCAAAAATTAGGATCTAAAGTAATTGGATTTGTTTTAAATTTTGTTTTAAATGAAAAAGGTGAAATCACTGGGCAAGAAATTTCAAACATGCTTGAATTACCATGTTATGGAGCATTATCATCTGATGAAGAGATACGAAGAAGTTTTATGTTGCAACACCCTTTGCCAATAAGTGTTAGAAAAAAAGATTCAAAAGCTACAAAAGAATTTGAAAAAATAGCTAGTAGATTAACTGGGTTAAAAATAGAAGAAAAAGCAGTTGTTAAAAAAGGATTTTTTTCAAGATTACTTGGGAAATTAAGATTTAAAAAGTGAGGTGTTTTTTATGAGTAATAGGCCATTTGATTTGTTAAATGAGGCTTTAAATAAAGAGGTTTTGATTGTCTTAAAAGGTAATCAACATGTGAGAGGTACATTAAGAGCGTTTGATATGCACATGAATTTGAATTTGGATGACGCTTCACAAATAGTTGATGGAGAAATGAAAACAAAATTTGGAAGATTATTAATTAGAGGGGATAGTGTAATAATGCTTTCTCCTTAATTATTTCTTTTTTTTTAATTTTTTTTATTTTATTTGATTTAATTTTTATTTGGCTTAATGATAATATTTTTATTCTCTAAAGTTATTTTTATATTGATGGTTATTAATAATAAAGACTTAGTTTTAAAGTCAATAAAGAAACTTCTAGACTTAGGGGTGTCAGATAAAGAAATTTTAGATAATTTGATAGACGTTGGACTAGATAAAAATGAAGCAACTTCTTTAATTTCAGAAACTAAAGAATCTGAAAAAAATAAAAAACCTATTGAAAATGACTTTTTTGATTCAAAAAAAATATTTGATGAAACAACAAGTAAATTAAATTATGATGATCAAGTAACAAAACAATTGGGTTTGGAAGATGAACAAGAAAATAAAATTCAAGAAAATGAAATAAATTCAGATTCTAAAAAAATTAATTTTGTTGAAAAAACAGTTGATAAAAAAGAAGTAATTGATAATGAAAAAATAATTAATCCTACGCCAATTAATGAATCAAAAGATATGATAAAAGTAAAAGAAAGTAAAGTTACTTCTAATGGTTTAAAAGTAAATGAATCTCCCATTGAAATCAAACAATCAAATAATTCTATAAATTCAAATGATCAAATTAATCAAAATATAAAACAAGAAAACAAACCAACTGATTTTGCTAAACAATTAAGTGAGTTATTAAAAAATACTGATGGGGAAGATGATGTTAATGATTCTATTCAAACCTCATCCATTAATTCTGAGTTAATAGAAAATTTGGATTCAGATTCTAATTTTTTAAAAAATGATGTTGATACTTTAGATAATAAAAAAGTACAAAATAAAATAGATGATAAATTAATTATTGATAATAAAATTAATTTAACTAATGCTCCTAATGTATCTGAGGATCTTCAAGTTACTTCAAATGTTATTAAAACTTTACAAAATCAAAATAATCAAAAACCAAAATTTGATTTATCAGAGTTTAAATCACAATTATCTTTAGCAAAAAACACTAGTTCTCAAATTCAACCTGTTACTGAACAGTCTGTTCAATCAGTTAATCCATCAAATGTTTCGCAACTAAATAATTCATTGAATAGTAAATTTGATGAATTTACTAATTTAACAAAATCAGATTTAAACTTGAAATCTAAATCAAATGTATCTAATTATTCTAACTCAAACAAAACTAATATTTTACAAAAACAAACAACAAATTTATTTGAAAATGAAACATTTGATGATTTGTGGAAAAAAGGATTAGTTGTTGCAATTAATTCAAAACTTAATGAAATGAAAAAATTAAAAAATGAAATTGATGATGTAATTGGTGAAAAAATTGATTCTTCAATTAAAAAAGAAATTATTCAATTTAGAGTACTTCTTGATTCTCAAAAAGATTTAATTATTTCATCAAATAAAGAATCTCTTGAAGAAAAACAAAGAGAAATCACATTTATTATTGACTCAAAAATTGCTGAATTAAAATCACAAAATGCACAATTATCTAAAAATATTTTAGAATTTGAAAAAATAAATTCTAGTCAAGAAGAAGCACTTAATCAAATAAATTCTTCTCTTGAAGATGCAAAGAAAACTAAAGCAAAAATAATAATGGAAATGAATTCTGATTTGATAAAAAGTAAAGCTGATGCACAACAATTTATTGATAAAGCAAAAGATCATTTAGATGAAATGGATTTAAAACTTACAAAATCGCTTGAACTTCAAAAGAGTATTGCTGAAAGTATAATGGAAGAAGCGACATCTAAAATAGAATCAATGACTATTTCAAAAGCAACTGATTTAATTGAAGAAATGCAAATTGAATTAAATAAATTAAAAACAATCGAAAAAACAATTGATGTTGATTCAATTGATCAAAAAATAAATACAATTAATAAATTCAGAACTGAATTTGTTGGTGAAATGAAAGAAAATATGGATAAAATCAATGCTGCGATTTTTATTTTAAACGAAAAAAATAATGAATTTAATAATTCTTTTGAAGAAAAAAATAAATTAATTGATTTAAAAATAAAAAATTTAGATGGACTTGAAAAATTACTTGTTGAAAAAGTTAATTTAAATAATTCAAATGCACTTATTACAACAAATCAAAAAAAATAATTGTTAATTATTTTATTTTGTGAAATTTTGTTGTGTTACAAGTTAATTTTGATTTAATTTCTTTCTTTTTGGTTTTTTTATTTTTAAATTCTTTTAATTTTTTAATTTGTTCACAAGCTTTACAAATTTCATTTTCAGTTGGTTCTAAACAAATATTACATTCTTTTAATTTTTTAGATAATTTATTTTTTTCTGATTTTTTTGGAATTAAAAGTGGTTTTAAATTTTCATAAAATCTAAGTATTGAATATTCTGTTCCTGGAAATCTATTTTCAAAAGTATTTATCATTTCGCGATACTCATTTCTTTTGGCTGTCCAGCTATAGGGACAACAAACATCCGAATAATGTTTTATTCCATTAAATAAACAATATGCAATAATTTCTTTTTCAGGAGTTTGATAAAGTGGTTTTATTCTTTTTACAAAACCAGTGTGTTCAATAAATCCAGCACTAGCTCCAATTCTTTTTAATCGATCAAAATCATTATTAAAAATATTCATTACAATACTTTGTACTTCATCATCAAGATTATGGCCAGTAATTAATTTGTCAAATTTTAATTTTTTAGCATATTTGTTCATTATATTTCTTCTAAGTGTTCCACAAAATGCACAAGTTCCACCAAGTTTTTTATTTTCTAAAAGTATTGGCATAATTTGATCATTTGTAATTTCAAATTCTTTTTTGAATTCAACAAGTTTAAATGGAATTTTTAATTTGTTACAAGTGTCTTTTGCAACTTTAATTGCTTTTTCTCTATATCCTTTAACACCTTCATCAATAATTAATGCATTAATTTCATTTCTGTTATTGTAAAATTTATGAATCAATCTTAAAGTTACAATTGAATCTTTTCCTCCACTTAAAGCAACAAGTAATTTTTCTTTTGGTTTAATCAACTCATATTTTCTAATAGTCTTTTTTACCCTATCTTCAAAAAATTCAGTAAAATGTTTTTCACAAAAATTATGTGGGCCATAAGCAAGTAAAATTTTAGATTCATTATTGCATTTATCACATTTTATCATATAATTAAATTTAAATAGTCGTATTTATATAATTATATTATTGATGTGATATTTATGAAACCAAGTTTATTTAAACCAAAAATTGATAGTGGGGCTGTTCAGAAAAATGGTGGTCTACGACAAAGTAGGTTTGCTAAATTTTTATTAGGGCGAAATCCAGTTGATTTTTTATATCATGCTAATGCTCAAGCAGCAAGATTTGTAAAAAAACCTAGTCAAGCTAGGGGTGTTGGTGTTGTTCCAAAGGTTTCGCTTGGTGGAAGAAAAGTTGGTGTTGTTCCAAAAGTTGCTAGAAAACAATCAGTTAAATCTTCTAGGATTTTAATAAAATAATTCTTTTACCTAATTAATAGAATTAATTTTTTCTTTTGAAATAGTTAGCTTTTTAAATGCTTTTAATTCAAAAATTAAATATTGGTGAGTTTAATTTAAAGGTAAGTGATAAACAATGGGCGTAGCAAAATACATTTTAAAAATATTTCAAAAAGAATGGGCTGGGAAATCTGATGATGATTATAATTATGGTTCAATAATGCAAAAAAGGGCAATTGACTATAGAAAAGATAACGCATCTGTTGTTAAACTTGAAAAACCAACTAATGTTATTTCTGCAAGACATGTAGGATATAAAGCAAAAGAAGGAATTTTTGTTGCAAGAGTTAGAGTTAGAAAAGGGTCAGGAAAATATACTAGACCAAAAAATAAAAGAAGACCAAAAAGACAAGGACAAGCAAAATTAACAAGAAAGAAAAGTATTCAAGCAATTGCTGAAGAAAGAGCTTCAAAAGCATTTGAAAATGCTGAAGTAATTGGAAGTTATAAAATTAATGAAGATGGAAGAACACATTACTATGAAGTAGTTTTAGCTGATAGATTAAATCCAAGTGTTGTTTCTGATAAAGAACTTTCTTATTTGTTATTTAATCAAAAAGGAAGAGCTGAAAGAGGAAAAACATTCGCAGGACGAGTAAACAAAGAAGATAATAAAAGAAATATGCGAAAAACAAGATTAAAGAAATCTCTTCAAGCAAAAGTAAATCACTCAAAATAAGTGATTTCTTTTTTTCTATTTTTTTAATCATTTTTACTTAGACTTTTAATTGTTTCTGTTTTTAATTGTTTTAATAAAGTTAATTAAAAATTAATGTGATAGCATGGTAGATTTAGTTTATGGTCAACCTTTGATAGATTTATTACAATTATCTACTTATTTTAAAGAAAAAACAATAGTTTTAGTTACAAATGAATTACAAGAAAAAAAAGTAAAACAAGCTTCTTTAATTCCTTGTTATTTAGTTGATGAATCAACAAAAGATATTCAAAAATTATCTAAAAAATTAAAAGCTGTTATTGGTGGGTCAATAGAAAAAAATGAATTTGCTGTAAAAATAAAAGCTAATTTTTTATTATCGCCATCTGGGACTAAACAATTTTTTGATTTAGGATTAGCAAAAAAATTAAGTGACAATAATTCTACTGTTGTTTTAATGCTTGAAGAATTAATGGCAAAAAATTCTTTTGAAAGACATCAAATTTGGAAAAATTATTTAGACATTGCAAATTTTTGTAATCAAAAGAAAACTAAATTTATTATTGTGTCGGGGAATAAAGAAACATTAAATTTACGTCCAAAAGAATCAAGAATTGCATTAACAAAATTACTTTTATTAAATGATGAATTAATAAAAGAGTCATTTGAACAAAAATTTGATTAAATGGAATATTGAATAAGATTAATATTGTGATATTTATGGTAAATAAAAAAGTAAAAAAAGCAATTGTGCCTTTGTCTAAAAGGGAAAGAAAAAGATATGTTTTAATTGAAATATTAAATGAAAAAGTTGCAGAAAAAGATTTTTATTTTGGTTTTTGGATTGAACTTTTATCTTTTTTTGGTTCGGTTGGACTTGCAAAAATAAATCCAAGAATTGTTCTTTTTTTAGATAATAAAGTTATAATAAAATGTAAGCGTGGAAAAGAAGTTGATTTAATTGCAGGTATTGCATTTATTAAAAAAATAAGAAACAAAAAAATAATTTTAAATCCTTTATTAACTTCTGGTTCAATTAATGCACTTAAAACTTCAAAATTTTTTGAAGGTACAAATATATTAAAAATTAAAAAAATCGAATCACATGAATTTGAAAAAGATGAACAAGATGACAATAATTTTGACAAAGTGGAAGCAGAAAAATCTAATAAATCTATGGGTAAAAATAAAGATTAAATTAACTTTTTTTGATTTGGTAAGCTTTAAAAACATTCTCTACTTTTAATCTTTTAGAATTGGTTTTAGATTAGATTAATTTATTTTATTTTATAATAGGTGTTTTTATGTATCCGATGCAACAAAAAGCTTCAGCAGCATATGATAAAGCTTCAACTATGTTCTCTCCTGATGGAAGATTATTTCAAGTTGAATATGCTTCAAAAATTGTTGAACAAGGTACTAGTGGAGTTGGCATAGTTTACAAAGATGGTGTAATATTAGCTGCTGATAAAGCAATTATAAGTAAATTAGTTATGCTTGATTCTATTGAAAAAATATTTAAAGTTGATGATCATATTGCAGTTGTTTCTGCTGGACTTGTTGGGGATGCAAGAAGATTAGTTGGTATTGCACGAAAACAAGCTCAAGATAATAAAATGGTTTTTTCAGAAAAAATTCAAACAAAAGTTCTAGCAAAAGAAATTGCTGAAACAAAACAATCTTTTACTCAATATGGTGGACTTAGACCATTTGGTGTTGCATTTATTATAGCTGGATTTGATGAAAAAGGGCCACAATTATTCCAAACAGAACCTAGTGGGGCAATGGCTGAATATAAAGCTGTGGCAGTTGGGAGAAATAAAGAAAAAACACTAGCTGTTTTTGAAAAAGAATTTAAAGAAAATTTAACATTAGATAAAGCAGTTGTTATTGCATATAATGCATTAGCTGCAAGTTTACCTGAAAAAGAAAAAATTTCTTTGAATAGAGTTGAATTTGCAACTATTACTCATAATGGGTTTAAATCAATAACTCCTGATGAATTAAAAAATTACATCAAGTGATTAGTGTAAATTGCTTTCACTTAATAACTATTATTTAATTAAACCAAAAAATATCAAACTTAATTTATAAAAATAAATTAGATTTAAATGGGATTGAGATTATGGTAAAAGTTGATCAAGCTGTTATTGCACGAATTGAAAAAAATGGGAATAAATTTGAAATACTTGTTGATCCAAATTTAGCAATGGATTTAAAACATGGTAAAGATGTAAATTTTGATGAATTATTGCCACTTTATACAATTTACAAAGATTCAAGAGCTGGTGAAGAACAAATACAAGAAAAAATAAAAGAAGCGTTTAAAACAGATGATATTAAAGTAATTGTAAAAAAAATTATTCAAGATGGGGAAATTCAATTAACTACTGAACAAAGAAGAAAATTTCAAGAAAATAAACGACTTGAAATAATTTCATTTATTTCAAAAAATGCTATTAATCCACAAACAAAACTTCCTCACCCTCCAATAAGAATTGAAAATGCAATTGAACAAGCAAAAATTCACATAGATCCTTTTAAATCATCAACAGAACAAATTCCAAAAATTGTTGATGCATTAAAAAAAATACTTCCAATATCTCTTGAAAAAGTGCATTTTGCAGTAAAAATCCCAGCAATTTATGTTGGGCATGCAGTTGGAGTAATTCATAAATTTGAAATAAAAAAAGAACAATATCAAACTAATGGGGATTTATTAGTTGAATTTGAATTACCTGCGGGATTAAAGCAAGATTTAATTACAAAATTAAATTCTTTAACTCATGGGCAAGTGGATGTAAAAATAGTTTAAATTTTTGACTAAATTAATAGTCAGATAAAATAGTAATTAAATAAAATAAATTAAAAAAATTAAAATATAAAAAATAAATAAAATCAAAAATAAAAAAAGAAAAATAAAAAAATAATTTTTAAAGTGGGTGAAAAAATATGAAAAAAGTAGTAGTTCCTGGCGAATTATTGTCAGAAGAAAGAAAAAGACTAGGTGCTAATGTATTTGTTAGCGAAGGAAAAATCTATTCAAAAATATTCGGGATAGTTGATGATGAAAATGAAGCAGCATCAGTTGTTCCACTTGAAGGAAAATATTTTCCAAAAGAAGGTGATACAGTTATTGGAGTAGTTACAACTTCAATTTTTGCAGGGTATAATGTTAATATAAATTCTTTTTATGATGCATTTATTCCAAAAAGTGCATCAAGAGATATTTTAGCTGTTGGGGATGTTGTAAAACTAAATGTTGATTCAGTTAATGAAATGCGAGAAGCAAAAGTTTCATTTCCAAAAAGATTGTTTGGTGGAGATATAATTAACATTACTTGTGTACGAGCACCAAGATTAATTGGAAAAAATAATTCAATGTTTAATTTATTAAAAAATGGAACAAAAAATGAATTAATCGTTGGAAAAAATGGTAGAGTTTGGGCAAGAGGTGGAAATATAGAATTATTAAAAAAATTAGTTAATTTTATTGACCAAAATTCTTACAAAAATGAATTAACAAATGCTGTTGAAGAATATTTAATAAAAAAAGAAGGATTCAAAAAAATGGAAATGAATCAAAATCAAATGGAAAATGAAGAAGGAGAAAATAATTAAATTTTAAAGGTGAAAAATATGGGTAACTCAAAAATAGATATAGATTATAAAAAAACAAAAAAAAGACTTGATGGAAGAAAAATGGATGAATCAAGACCAATTAGTATAAAAGTTGGCGTTATTCCCAATGCACAAGGTTCTGCATATTTAGAATGGGGACAAAACAAAGTTTATGCTGCAGTTTATGGGCCAAGAGAAGCTTTACCAAAACATAGTGCTAATCCACTTAAAGCAGTTGTTAAAGTAGAATATAGAATGACTACTTTCTCAGTTCCTGATAGAAAAAGACCAGGGCCAAATAGACGTGATCAAGAAATTTCAAAAGTTTTAAGTGAAGCTTTATCAAAAGCAATTTTTGTAGAACAATTTCCTGGAACAGAGATTGATGTGTATGTTGAAGTAATTGATTCAAATGCTGGTTCAAGAGTTGCATGTTTAAGTGCAGCAAGTGTTGCACTTGCAAGTGCAGGAATACCAATGAAAGATATGGTTGCGGCAGTTGGAGTTGGAAAAGCATATAATGAAATAGTTCTTGATTTAAACAAAGATGAAGAAGATGCTCCTGATGCAGTGGATATTCCAATTGGAATACTTCCAAATAGTGAAGAAATTGTTTTACTTCAAATGGATGGATTATTAACAAAAAAAGAATGGGCTGACGTTGTAAAACTTGGAATAAAAGGATGTAAAGATGTTTATGAAGTTCAAAAAGCTGCATTAAAACAAAATTATGAAATTTCAAATGCATCT
>JAQUZG010000041.1 GCA_028691435.1 Candidatus Iainarchaeum sp. | reverse complement strand
GTTATAAAATTACTTAGTGACCAAGGAAAAACAAACACTCTTGATGGAAGAATTATGATAACTATTCTTTTAATTCAAGATTTTTTAGTTATTCTTTTTGTTCCATTAATGGCAAATATTTCTCAAATAACTGATATTAGTTTAATTAGTCCAATATTAATAAATAGTTTAATTTTACTTTTAGTTGGATTTATTGCAAATAAATTTATTTTCCCCCCATTATTTAGAATTGCTAGTGAAGCACAAGAATTATTTTTATTATCAAGTCTTGCAACAGCATTTGCATTTATTGGAATAAGTTTTATATTAAATATTCCAATTAGTATTGGGGCATTTGTTGGCGGACTTGCATTAAGTACATTACCTTATAATCTTGAGATTCATGCAAAAATTAAAGCATTACGAGATTTTCTTTTAACAATATTTTTTGTTACATTAGGCATACAATTAGCATTTAATTTTGGAAATATTTCTCCATTGTTAATGATTATGTTAATATTGATTATTTTTGTATTAAAACCAATAATCATGTTTTTTGTAACATTGTTTTCTGGATATGGAAGTGAGATTGGAATAAAAACTGGTATTGGACTTGGGCAAGTTTCTGAATTTGGTTTTGTTCTTGCTGCTATTGGAGTAAGTACAATTGGGTCAAATGGTTTACCAATAATAACAAGCGAATTATTTTCTTTTTTAATCGCAGTAATTGCAATTTCAATGATAATTACCCCATACTTGACAACAAATTCAAGTAAAGTTGCATTATTTTTTATGAAAACTAGAAAAAAATTACCTCATTCATTTTTACATGACAAATTTTTTAATAGAAAAATAAGAGAATTACAAACATTACCAAGTAAAAAAATATTAAAAGACCATATAATAATTATTGGTGGAGGAACTGTAGGTAGAGGATTAGCAAAAGCACTTAATAGAAATCATCAAGTAGTAGTAGTTGATCATGATCCAGAAGTAGTTAATCAAGGAAATAAAGATGGATTAACTTATGTTTATGGAACAAGCGAACATGAACAATTATGGGAAAAAATCGATTTAAAAGATGCAAAATTATTAATTATTACAATACTTGATATGAAAGAAGCTCTTGCAATAGTAGAACAAACTAGATTAATCAATAGAAAATTAACTATTTTCACTACAACACACTATTTTGAGGATACATTAAATTTTTATAAAGTAAATGTTGATTTTGTTGCAATGCCTTCAATCATGGGATCAAATATATTTTTAGAAAATATTACTGCTTATTTAGAAAGTGGGAAATTATATAAAATTCAAAATTTTAAAACTGAATATTTAGAATATTTAAAAAGACAAGTTGAAGAAGAAAGAAAATATAGACAAAAACAATAAGACAAATAATAAATTACCTAATTTTGTTTTATTGCAAGTTTTATATCTTCATCAGTAACTGTTTTTCTTCCAGCATGTTTTGCAAGAACTGATGCTTTTTGACTTATTCTTACTCCAAGCTCATCCAAATAAACTAAAAGTTCTTTTGATGCAGAATCACTTACTCTTAAACCAGATCCTTTTCTTATTATTCGTTCTATTGCTGATGTTGAAATTTCACCCAAATTAAATCACCTTATGTTATTTTTTATTTAATAAAATAATATATTATTAAACTAACTAATATTTATATACTCTTAAAATTAAATGTTTTTATGAAAACTAATTTGGATAAAATTATTTCAAATA
Organism: Candidatus Iainarchaeum sp.; assembly: GCA_028691435.1. Classification (GTDB taxonomy): domain Archaea; phylum Iainarchaeota; class Iainarchaeia; order Iainarchaeales; family JAAZKV01; genus JABIDZ01. The sequence goes on along the minus strand of JAQUZG010000041.1, from coordinate 2,685 downwards.
AATTACAAAAAGAAACTTTTCATAATAAATCAGCACAATCAACAATAGCCACACTCCAAAGCAATGAAGAAAATGGATTATCTAAACAAATTGTTAAAGAAAGACTTTTAGAGTTTGGATTAAATGAAATTGAATCTGGAAAAAAAATAACTATTTATGAAATTTTTATTAATCAGTTTAAAAGTATCTTAGTTTTTGCATTAGTTTTAACTACCCTTATTTCTTTGGCTATGCAAGAATATTTAGAAGCTTTAATTATTTTTATTGTAATTTTTTCAAATAGTGTTGTTGGAACTATTCAAGAATTTAAAGCTGAAAAATCAATGGAAGCTTTGAAAAAATTATCAGCAAGTCATGCAAGAGTAATTAGAAATGGAATACAAGAACTAATTATTGCAAAAGAACTAGTAGTTGGCGATATAATTATTCTTGAAACTGGAGATAAAGTACCAGCAGATGCTAGAATAATTAAAGAATCTAATTTAGCAGTTGATGAATCTATGCTTACTGGAGAAAGTGTTCCATCAAAGAAAAATGAAAATGTAATAAATTTAAACACAACGATTATTCAAAGAAAAAATATGGTGTTTAAAGATACAATAGTCACTAATGGAAAAGCAAAATGTATCGTCACAGCAACTGGAAAAAATACTGAAATAGGGAATATTGCTCATTTACTTGCTAAATCTACTGAAGAAGAAACATTACTTCAAAAAAAATTAAATCAATTTATGAAAAATATTGGAATAGTTGTAGTGATTGGAACAATTATGACAATTATTTTTGGAGCATTATTTACTGAAATTGAATTTATTGATTTGTTAAAATTGGCTATTGCTCAAGCAGTATCTTTTATTCCAGAAGGGTTACCAATTGTGATTACAATTGTTTTGGCATTAACTGTTTCTCAAATGGTTTTAAAAAAAGCAATTGTTAGAAAATTACCAGCCATAGAAACTCTTGGAATGATTAGTTATATTTGTACAGATAAAACTGGGACATTAACCAGAAATGAAATGACAGTAACACAAGTATTTATTGATAATCAAATTGTGCAAGTAACAGGAAATGGATATGACACAATAGGCGAATTTAAGATTGAAAATAAAATTAATCCAGTACAAAACAAAACACTAATTCATTTATTAAGAACTGCTGTGCTTTGTAATGATTCAAACATAGAAAAAAAAGAAAAAAATAAGATTATTGGTGACCCAACCGAAGGAGCATTACTTGTTCTTGGCGAAAAAGCTGGAATAATAAAAAATGAAATTGAAAATAAACAAAAAAGAATTGGTGAAATACAATTTGATTCTGAAAAAAAATATATGATTACATTTAATCAACATGATAAAATAAATTTTTTAAATATTAAGGGTGCGCCTGAAAAAATAATTGAATTGTGTGATTATATTTTAATTAATGGTAAAAAAGAAAAATTAGATAAAAAAACAAAAGAAAATATTCTTAATGAAAATAAAAAAATGGCCAGTTTTGCATTAAGAGTAATTGGTTTTGCATATAAAGAAAATGTTACTATTTCTGAAAGTGAATTAAAAGGACTAACTTTTATTGGTTTAACTGCAATGATTGATCCAATAAGAGAGGAAGCAAAAAATGCAATAAAAGATTGTAAAAGTGCTGGAATAAATGTTGTTATGATAACTGGAGACCATAAAAATACAGCTAATGAAATTGCAAAACAATTAGGATTAATTGAAAAAGATTCAATAATTCTTTTAGGAGACGAATTAGATAAATTAAGTGATAAAGAATTTGAAAGTATTGTTGAAAAAGTTGTTGTTTATGCTAGAACATCATCAATACATAAGACAAGAATTGTAGAAATGCTTAAGAAAAAAGGACATGTTGTTGCAATGACAGGAGATGGAATTAATGATGCTCTTGCAATAAAAAAAGCAGATGTTGGAATTGCTATGGGAATTAGTGGAACAGAAGTAACAAAAGAAGCATCAGATGTAGTACTTGAAGATGATAATTTTAATACAATTATAGAAGCAGTTAAAGAAGGCAGAGGAGCATACAAAAATATAACAAAAGTAATTAATTATTTAATTGGAACCAATTTATCAGAAGTAATTATTTTAGGATTTATTTTAATATCTGGATTATTTTTTTCTGGAGGATTACCAATTATAATTATTCCAATACAAATTTTATGGATTAATCTTGTAACAGATGGATTATGTGTAGTTACACTTGGAATGGAAAAAATGGAAGAAGAAATAATTAAAGAAAAACCAAAAAAAACAAATGAACCATTACTAACAAAAGATGTTATAAAATTTATTTTAGTCACTGGGACAATAATTGCTTTTGGAACTATTATGACTTTTATTATTGATTATTATATTTTAAATAACTCATTAATTCATGCAAAAACTATGGCTTTTGTTGTACTTGTATTTTATCAATTGTTTTCTGCATTGAATGCTAGATCAAATAAACCAATTTACAAAATTGGATTATTTAGTAATATGAAATTAATTTATTCTATTGTATTATCTGTTTTACTAATGATAATTGTAATACATATACCTATAATGAATATACTATTGCAAACAATCCCTTTAAGTTTAGAAGACTGGTTAATAATCATTGGAATTTCTTCAACATTGTTTTTTATATTTGAAATAAAAAAATTAATAAGTTATAGATTAGAAT
>JAQUZG010000040.1 GCA_028691435.1 Candidatus Iainarchaeum sp. | reverse complement strand
TTTACTTGTGAACTTTTAAAAAAATTTATTGAGAATAAGCTTTTTCAAGTTCACTTAATTTAACTGTAATTTTTTTAATTTCTTTTTCAACTAATGGTTTAGTCCATTCACTAAAACTTTCACTTATTGAATTACGATTTTCACTAACTGGACTAGAATTAATATAATATTTGTTATTTTCTCTTTTTAATAAACCTAAATCAATTATTCTATTTAAGTGATATCTAATTAATTTTTCACTCATTTCAATATTATATTTTTCTTTAATACTTGCTTGTAAATCCAGTGTAGTTGGATTAATTTTTTTACTAAAAATAAAATTAAATAATGAATCAAAAACTAAAAAACCTTTATCTCTTGTTTCATTTTTTGAAATAAGTCCAAGTGAAAGACAAACCCATCTCAAAAGAGATTTTTTTGTCATTGAAATTGATGGCGGAGTATCAAGTTCACGAATAATAAACTCTTTTCTAATTAATTCTGCTTCTGGGATCATAATATAATTAAAACATTTAAATTTATAATTTAGATGCTTGACTGATTTTTTTAAAATTTAATAAAAAATAAGTAAATTTAAATAAAATTTGATAAACTTATAAAATTTAATTAAAATATTTTTAAATAAATTAATCTCTATCAATAATTTTTGTTTTATATTTAGATTTTTTATTTTTTAATAAAACAATTCTAGAATCAACTTTTTCATTTTCAAACTTATAATTTTTCATTGAAAATTCTTGTAAGATTTGATTAGCAAATTCTTTAGTGTATTCATGACTAGGCATATTTTCTTCTTTTAATCTTCTTCTTGAATATCCAATCCACATATAAGATTTAATTTCAATAAAATCGGGTTCTATAATAGAAAGCAAATCAGAAAATTCTTTAATTAAACTAGGTGAATCATTTAATCCTTTAATTAAAGTTAATCTAATTACAATTCTAGTTCCTAAAAGTTTTAACATTGATAGAGTTTTCAAATAATTTAACCAACCATTTTTTTCAGTATTACAAGTAATACGCTTGTATAATTTTTCATTAGGGGAAATCATTGAAATGTATAATTGTGTTGGAAGAGATTTATCTTTTTTTAGATTCCAAATTACATCTGGATTCTGTCCATTAGAAACAACAAAAACAGTTTCGGTTTCCTTTCTTTTTTTAATTAATCTGATTAATTCACCAAGTTTTTTATAAAGTGTTGGTTCACCACTTAAAGAAATAGCCCAATGTTTCTGATGGTTAATTGCTTTATCAACAGTTTCTTTTTTTGCATAACCATAAAATCCGCTTAATAATTTTTTTCTTTCTTTAATTAATCCTTCAATCATTTCACTTGGATCAATCGTTTCTTTTACAATTTTTCCCATATATTCTTTTGGTCGCCAACAAAAAATACATGAATTATTACACCAAAAAGTAGTTGGAGCAATTTGATGACAAGATAAACAATCAGCACCATAAAAATCTTGCTTATAACACTTGCCTTTTTCTCTAATTGCGTTTTTATTCCATTCACAAACTTGAACAGATGCATCTTTAAAAAAACCATATTTCTTTTTTTTAAAGTCAATTATCAAATCTTCTTTTTTCATTATAGTTATTATCATAAGCAATGTTTATAAATAATTCAAACAATAAAATATTTAACAAATTTAAATTAAAAAAGTTTAAATTTTTTATTTTGGGGTGAGCAAAAATGGGTGGAGATATACAACTTATAGCAAATTATGATGATTGGAAAGCAATTAAAAAAATAACTATTACAGATCAAACAGACCCTTTAGTTATAGCTGAATTTTTATCAAGTTTAACTTATAGTGTTGATGGAAAAATTGAAAATAATTTAAGAAAAATTATTGATCTTGATAAAGTTGATAAAGCTATTAATGAACTTGGACTTGGAAAAAAAGATATTGGAAAAGCACTTGAAGAAGTAAATTCAAGAAATATTAGTAAAGTAATATCTGAAATTACTAGTTTAGATAAATTTAATGGGCCAACTCAAAAAGAATTAATGCAAATGTGTAAAATTTATGCAACAAAAAAAGCAATTAATTCATGCGGTTTACTTGTTGAATATTATCAAGCAGATATTCCAACATTAAAAAGGGCTAAAAAAGCTGCAGCAAAGAAATAAATTTTATGAATATATTAGTGATTAAATGATTTTGGAATTTGCTAACGAATTAATTGTAAATCAAGTTTTGCAAAATTTTCAAAACATTTTTTTAACTTATTTTTTTATTTTTATAACTTTTTTTGGAAGTCCAATTTTTTGGTTGTTTATTAGTGCACTTTTATTTTGGTCAAAAAAAGAAAAAGAAAGTTTTTCATTAACTTCATTAATATTTTTTACTTCTTTAATTGCTGGGTTTTTTAAAATATTAATTAATAGAGAAAGACCCCTGGGGATGAATTTAATTCCATTCCCTGACAAATATTCTTTTCCTTCAGGACATGCTTCAATCATTGCTTCAATTTTTTCATTTTATAAAAAAAATTTAATTAATAACTATAAACTTATTTTTTTTATACTTGTTATTTTAGTTGGAATTTCAAGAATATACCTTGGAGTTCATTATCTAACCGATGTTTTATTTGGATTAATACTTGGATATTTAATTTCTAAAATATATTTAAAATTTGAAAACAAAATAAAAAATATTAATTTCTTTAAAATAAAATTTAAATATGAGATTATTATAATTTTAGTTTTAATAAGTTCAGTTTTTATTGCGTTTTTTATTCCTTTAGAATATTTAGTTGCATATTATATATTTGGATATTACTTAGGATATACTTTATTTAAATATTTTAAAATTAAACAAAAAGTAAATAACAAAAAAGTTTCAATGATTTTTGGGGGTATTATTTTAATTATTTTATATTTAATAGCTCAAAACAGTGGACTAATTGGGGCCATAGTGTTTTTTATGATGGGAATATTTGTTACATTTATTTGGCCAATTTTTATAAATAAATTAAAAATTTAGATTTTTAAAAAAGAGTTATTTAAGTTTTTAAAAAAAATTATTTATTTAAATAAATTAGTTTTATTTTGTTTAATTTTCAATAATTATTTGTTAATTGCTTTGGCAATCGTTGTTCCATCTTTATTATCAATAATTTCAATTCCTTGACTTTTTAATAAATCTCTAATTTCATCAGATTTTTTAAAATCTTTATTTTTTCTTGCTTCTTTTCTATCTTCTAAAAGTTTTTCTTGTTCGCTAGTTAATTCAAAAAATTTTTCTCTAAAATCTAACACTCCAAGCACTTCATTTATTTTTTTTAAAAATTCCAAAGCTTCTTTTGCTCCAGTTTTTCCAATTGCATTTTCATCAATTAATTTATTTATTTCTTTAACAAAATTAAAAATGTGACTCATTGCAAGAGGCATGTTTAGGTTATCATCCATTCCTTCCTTAAATCCATCTATTGCTTGATTAACTAAATTTTCTATACTTGTATTGTCTTCTAAATTAATATTTCTTAATCTTTCAATAAATCTATTTAAGCCATCAAGAGTTTTTTGACTATCGTTAACAGAATTAAAAGTAAAATTCATTGGTTGATTATATTGATTGTTAATTAAAGTGTATCTAATTGCCATTGGATTTAATTTATTTTCAAGTAATTCTCTTAATGTATAAAAATTCCCTAAACTTTTAGACATTTTTTCTCCATTAACTTGTAAGTGTGCACAATGCATCCAATAATTAACAAATTTCTTTCCAGTTACTCCTTCACTTTGAGCAATTTCATTTTCATGATGCGGAAATCTATTGTCTATTCCACCAGTGTGTAAATCAATTGTTTCACCAAGTAATGTCATACTCATAGCACTACATTCAATATGCCAACCAGGTCTTCCTTTTCCTAAAGAAGTCTCCCAAAAAACAGTGCCATCATTTTCATCCCAGTTTTTCCATAAAGCAAAATCTCCAATACCTTCTTTTTCATACTCGTCTTGTTTTACTCTTGCTCCTTCTTTTAATTGATTAATATTTATATTTGCTAATTTTCCATAATTAGGAAATTTTCTAATTGAATAATAAATTGAACCATCTTCTCCTCTATATGCAATTCCTTTTTTCATTAAAATTTCTACTAAATTTACCATCTGGCCAATGTATTCAGTTGCTGCGGGGTAAGTATTAGCTGGAATAATATTTAAAGTTTTTAAATCCTCAAAAAATGCAATTTTGTATTTTTCAGTATATTCTAATAGCGGGATATTTTCTTTAATTGAACCTTTAATTGTCTTATCATCAACATCAGTTAAATTCATCACATGATTTACTTTATATCCTAAAAAAATTAAATATCGTTTAAGTAAATCTTCCCAAGTATACGCTCTAAAATTACCGATGTGGGCATAATTATAAACAGTTGGTCCACAAGTGTAATAAGTAACTAAGTCTTTTTTCATAGGTTTAAATTCTTCGATTTTATTGCCCATTGAATTTAATACTTTAAAAACCATAAAGAGTTTTTATTTAATTATATTTTTAAAGTTAGGGATTTTTGGTTTAAGATGTATTCTAACTTGATTTTCTCATTTTGACAAAAAGGACACATTTAAAAATAATTTCATTGCTAAAATTTTTATAACTCTGATTTTATTAGGGTTATAAATTGGTTTAAAACTTCCAAAAAAAGTTTGAGGATAAAATCCCC
>JAQUZG010000039.1 GCA_028691435.1 Candidatus Iainarchaeum sp. | reverse complement strand
TTATCTAATTTTTTTTAAATCCAAGACTGGATTTATAAATGTTTCTTTCCTTAATTTCTATAAATTCTGGTGAGAAAGACATAGGTGAGTTAATTGGCTACAAGAACAAGACATACAAGTAGATTTAAGAAAACACATTCCAGACAAAGATGGAAATGGTGTAAGAAAAAAATGAAAAGAAGACAAAGAAAAAAAAGATATTTAAGAAATAGAGCAAGAAGTTAAAATAATTAACTTCTTTTTTTATAATCTAATTTTTAACTGTAACAAAAACATTATATACTCTCAAATTAAATATAATATATTTAGAAAGGTGATGTTATGAGAAAACATATTACTCGAATAGTTACTAGCATAAGACGATCAACTACTCCCAAACAAACTACTCCAACACAAAAAGTTGCAATTCAACAATACCTACCAGGTTTTGAACCGACTACTGATAAATCAAAAAAATTAGCTAGTGCTAGATCAAAATCCACACTAATAAGACCAGCAAATCTTAATTTAACACCAATTGAAGTTGCATCAATTAATTGTATTAAAAGTTATTTTAAAATATTACCAAAGACTAGTGCAGAAAGACAAAAATATATTAATAGATTAATGAGTCAAATGGAAAATAACCAAAGAAATATAATAAACTTATCAAGATCTTCAAATGTTAGCGAAGCAAGAGATTTAGAAGAAGACAATAAAACAATTCATGAAACAATTAACTTTCTAAAAAGACTTAATTTAAAATAAAAAAAATAAATTAATTATCCAATAAAGAAAAAAATAATCATATTAAAGATTACAAATAAAATATTCATTGTATAAAGTAATCTATAATTTGATTTCATATCTGCTTTTGATGGATCTTTAATTGCTTGTCTTAAATTAGGCATAGCAAATAAAAATATTAAAACAAAGAATATTGGTAATAAATATTGAATTGGTAAATATCCAAGGAAATCTAATTTTAATGTTAATCCATTAATAAAAAGACCAATATAAGATAATGCACCAATTGCTAATATTGAATAAGAAATTTTTTTAACAATTGATTCGGGGATAAGTGCAACAGAACTTTGCATTTTAATTGCTTTATCATGCCTTTTTGAAAATAGTCTATATAAACTATATCCACTTGCTTGTAAACATATTACAAATATTATTGGCAAAATTGGAGTTGCTAAAACAAACATTGAAAGTGGAATAAATAATGCAATTCCAGACAAATATCTAAATATTGGATTAATCATTGATCCAGAAATTATGTCAAAATATTTTCTTGATTTTAATCTATATGGTTTTGTTGTATAAAATAATTGGTTTATTATCATACATAGTAAACAAATTAACAAAAAAGTATTTTTCAAAACAACAACTGCAATTATAATTGATGTTAAAATTAAAATTATTGAAAAAATTAATCCTTGAAAAGGTAAAACTTTTCCAGAAGGAATAGGTCTATTTCTTTTAGTAGCATGTATAAAATCAATTTTATAATCAGTATAATCATTTAGTGCATAAAGTCCAGACCATAAAAATGCAACAGATATAAATCCAGCTAAAAATGTAAAAATAAAACTATTAATAGTCAATGGCATAAAATTATACACATAATAAACCATTAAAACAGCTAAAAACATATTAAGTAAAGATTTACTCCATTCAATTGGTCTTCCAAGTTCAACAAATCCTAACACCTTTTGAATTAAAGAATAATTTTTTGATTTTTCCAATAATAAATTGTCAATATTCATTTCTTTTGATTTAACTATAATTTTAGACTTAGCAGATAAATTTTTTTCTGATTTAGTTTTCTTTACCAATTTAATTTTTGATTTATTTGACTTAGATTTTATTTTATTTTTAGCCATAATTTTCACACATAAGTAAAGAAATAATTGTTTTTAAAGTTTTGTTTTAGTAATTAAAGAATTAAATTTATTTTTATATAAGTTTGACAACTATATTTTTATGAAAGTAAAAAAAGATAAATAACTTAAATTCAATTCAAAAACCAACTTCCCAAATAATAACTAATTGTACTGACAACCAAGATTTTTATTATAATTCAATTTCGGGCTATTTACTCGGGAGTAAAGCAAGAGAATATTTAATCAATAAAGAAATTGAAAAACTAAACAAAAATGATTATTTCTTAGAGGTTGGATGTGCACAAGGATATTATTTAAAAAAAGCATTAAATAAAACAAAAAATGTTTATGGAATAGATGTAATAAAAGAATTTATCATGAATGCAAAAACTACAGGAGCAAATGTTAAATTAGCAAATGGTGAAGAAATACCATTTAATAAAAAATTTGATAAAATATTATGTACTGAAACAATTGAACATATACCAAATTATAAAAAAGCAATTAACAAAATGAAAAATAAATTAAATAAAAATGGAAAGATAATAATTACAATCCCACTTGAAAAATCATACTTTTGGAGACTTTTTTCAATTATTTACCCACCTGAAAAATATAGGGGGCACATAAATTTGTTAAATTCAAATGAATTAATAGAGTTATTTAAACCATTAAAAGTTAAAAAAAGATTTTTATTCAAACTCCATTTTTAACATTAAATAAAATTTTACCTCAATTTGAAAAATTTTCAATGTACATATTTGTTATTTTTGAAAATTAATCAATAGACAAGAATATAAATTTGAAAAATATTATTATTAGGTGAAAAAATGAGAAACTTAAAAACAATTAAATGTGAAAAAGGTAAATCATCAACTGCTTGGCAAAAAATAAAACCAACTTCAAAAGTAATTAAGAATTGGATTCTTGCAGTTATTGCAAGTAAATTTCAAAGTAATACAAAAATTTGGTTTTATAAAAAAATTGGTTTAAAGATTGGAAAAAATGTACAAATAATGCCTGACCAAAGAATAGATATCTTTTTTCCAGAACTAATTAGTGTTGGAGATAATTCAATCATTGGCCAAGATTGTTTTTTTGCATGTCATGAGTTTAATGTTGATGAATTTAAATATGGACCAATTGAAATAGGAGAAAATGTTTTAATTGGGGCAAGATGTTATATTTTGCCAGGTATAAAAGTTGGAAATAATTCTTTAGTTGGAGCAGGAGCAGTTATTAGTAAAGATGTTCCAGAAAATGTAATTGCTTTTGGAAATCCAATACAATTTATTGATAAAACTACTAAAGAAAAAATTTTATTAAAAAGTGAAAAAAAGAAATAAATTATTTTTTCTTTTTTATTAAATGTTTTGCAACTTCAATTTTTTCTTTTTCATTTAATTCATCAAGAAACATTCGTATTAATTTTAATCTTGAATCTTCATCAAGATTTCTAAAATAATTTAATGCCATTCGTTCCATATTTATTCCTCCAAACATGCTTTTATTAATCCATAAAATAAGGGGGACGGATTTTCAAGATTTGATTTTAATTCAGGGTGGGCTTGTGTTCCAACAAAATATTTGTGACTAGGTAATTCTAAAAATTCAGCTAATTTTCCATCATTTGATTTACCAACAAATTTTAATCCTTTTTCTTCAATTAATTTATGATATTCTGGATTGACTTCATATCTATGTCTGTGCCTTTCGTTTACATTTGATGAATTGTATAATTTTGAAATCACTCCTTCATCTAAAATTGCACAATAATTACCAAGTCTCATTGATCCACCTTTTGACACAATATTTTTTTGAGAATCCATTAAAGTTATTATTTTATCTTTTACATTTTCATCCATTTCAGTAGAATTTGCGTCAAGCCCACAAACATTTCTAGCATATTCAATTACAGCTGCTTGAAAACCTAAACATATTCCAAGAAATGGAATATTATTTATTCTTACATATTCAATAATTTTTATTTTTCCTTCCCAGCCCCTATTCCCAAATCCCCCAGGAACAATTACACCATTAATTCCAATGAGACTTTTTTTTGCATCATCTAAAGATTTAATATTTTCAGTATCAATCATTTTTATTTCAACATCAGTGTTTAGATTTACTGCACTATGTCTTATAGCTTCTACAACCGATGCATAAGAATCACCTAATGCAGTATATTTACCACAAATTCCAATTGTTACTTTTTTTGAATTATTTTTTAGATTAGAAAGTTTATTTGCAAGTTCATCCCATTTTTTTATATCTGGTTTTAATTTTATTCTTAATTTATTTTCAATCAATTTATCTAAATTTTGTTTTTTTAATTCGCCTGGAATTAAATAAACTGAATTTACATCTTTTCCAGTGATTACATTTTCAACAGGCAAATTACAAAACATAGATATTTTTCTTTTAATATTTTCACTTAAATATTCTTCACATCTTGCAACAATAACATCTGGTTGTAATCCAATTTCATTTAGTAATTTAACAGACATTTGAGTTGGTTTTGATTTTTGTTCATTTACTCCAAAAGGAATTGGCACATAAGATAAATGAATAAACATCACATTATCTTTTCCATTTTCATAGGCCAATTGTCTTATTGCTTCAAGATAAAGTCCATTTTCTAAATCTCCAACTGTTCCACCAATTTCAATTAAAACAATGTCTGATTTTTCATCTTTTGCAATTTTATAAATTCGATTTTTTATTTCATCTGTTACATGAGGAATAAATTGAACAGTTTTTCCTAAAAAATCCCCTCTTCTTTCTTTTTCTAAAATTGATTGGAAAATTTTCCCCATTGTAAAATTCCAAG
>JAQUZG010000010.1 GCA_028691435.1 Candidatus Iainarchaeum sp. | reverse complement strand
ATTTAATTTTCGCTCATATTGAGCATTGTTATATTCATCTTTCATAACTAAGTTCACCTTTTTTTCTTTTTAAAGGAAACTGAGTTCAAAAGAGAGTAACTACACTGGTAATATTATACTCTCGCCGGGATTCGAACCCGAGTCACAAGCTTGAAAGGCTCGGATGCTTGACCGCTGCACTACGAGAGCAGAAATTATGTTCCCAAGTAGTGCTAAATTTTGATTAATCTTTTTTTAAAAGATTACTGCACTACGAGAGCATTAAAACATCAATCAATAATTTACTTTGTAAATTACTAACTCATTAAAGAATTTTTTAAGTGAAATGCTTTATAAATCTTTTTATCTAAAAAATCTGATATTAAGGTGAGCAAATGGCAGATATGAGTTTAGCAATTAAAAGAAACTTTGAAGGTGTTTTCGTTTGTCAAAGCTGTAATGCAACAACAAGATCAGCTTCAGGTAAACCAACTAAATGTAGAAAATGTAATGGAAAAGCATTTAGACCTAAAAAGAAAAGAAAAAAATCTAACTAAAATTAACTTATTTTTAAATATAAAGTATCTACTTAGATACTTTTATATTAAACTTTTAGAGTATAGTTATTATGATTAAAGAAAAAATAAAATTGTTTTCAGAGCTAATTAGACTAAAGAATTGTTTAATGGCTGGAATTGGCGCAATAATTGGTTATTTTATTGCTTTAAACTATTTTATTTTAGATTTTAATTTAATTTTAATTTTCTTATCAGTTTTTTTTGTTTGCGCAGGTGGACAAGCAATTAATGATTATTTTGATTCAGAAATTGATGCAAAAGTTAGTAAAAATAAACCAATCCCAAGTAAAAGAATAACAAAAAAAGAAGTTTTAGAATTATCAATTTTTTTATTTTTAGCAGGAATAAGTGTTTCATTTTTTATAAATTTTATTTTATTTTTAACTGCAATTGCATTTTCAATTTTATTAATAGTTTATGCAGCAGTTTTGTATAAAGTTAAATATGTTGGAAATCTTGTTGTTGCCTTATCCACTGCATTTACTTTTATTTTTGGTGCAATGGCTACAAATAATTTACCACAATTAGTTATTTTATTTGCAATTAGTGCGTTTTTTGCTAATACATCACGAGAAATAATAAAAGATATTGAAGACTTAAAAAAAGATAAAGGGTTTAAGAAAACTCTTCCAATGATTTCGTTAAAAGCAAGTAATATTTTACCTTTAATTTATTATGCTGCTTCAATCATAATTGGATTTAGTGCGTTTATTTTTTTTAATTTAAATTTAATGTATTTAATTTTATTTATAATTGCAACAGTAATTATTTTACTTTCTTCAAAGTTTTTAGTTGAGAAGAATTATAATAAGAGTCAGAAGTTTGCTAAATTGGCAATGTTTGTAATGCTTTTAGCTTACATTGTTTCAATAATTAGATTTTAGTTTATAAAATAATTTTATATTAGTGTTGATAAAAATGATTAAAGCGATTTTACTAGATTATGCGGGAGTAGTTTCTAGTAAAGGACGTACTCAAACTGAATTTGCTAAGTTTATTGATAAAACCGAAGATGAGATTTATAATGCTTTTTCAAAAGCAAAAACAGATAATTCTTTTACGAATGATTTTATTGATTTTGTCGGAGAAGATACGATTAAAAAATTTAATTTAGAAATTTTACAAAAAAATAAAGGATTAGATGAATTTTTAAAAAATAATAAACTTCCAGTTTATATTGGATCAAATCATATTTCAAAAATTTTATTAGATGAACTTGAAATACTTGGAGTAAAAAATAATTTTAAAAAAATCTTTATTAGTAGTGATTTAGAGTGTGCAAAGCCTGATAAAATATTTTTTGAAAAAATTTTAAATGAAATAAATCTTAAACCTAGTGAAGTTTTATTTGTTGATGATCAAAAAAGAAATCTTATTTCTCCAAGAGAAATGGGCATGATTGATTGTTGGTTTACTAATACTGAATTTGACCACAGTAAATATAATTTTAAACCGACTTATACAATTAATTCATTAGACGAAGTAAATAAAATTATTAAAAATATAAATAAAAATTAAATGGAAGTTTTTGAAATGGAATCAAATAAAACACAAAGTATTCACCACCATGAAACACATAAGAAGGTTATGAATAGACTTGATGAAATGATTAATTCAAAAATGAACAATAAAATAAAAATTACTAAAAAGCCTGAACTTTTAATGCCTGCTGGAAATCTTGAAAAGATGAAGATTGGAGTAATGAGTGGAGCTGATGCAATTTATTTTGGAGCTTTAAAATTTAATATGCGTCAAACTGCAAATAATTTTAGTATTGAAGAAATAAAAGAAGGAATTAATTTTTGTCATGCTAATGGGGCAAAGGCATATATGACTTTAAATATTGCATTAAAAGAAGAAGAAGTTGAAGAAGCAATAGAGCTTGCAAAAGAAGCTTATGAAATTGGTGTTGATGCATTAATTGTTCAAGATTTAGGATTAGTAATGGCTTTAAGAAAACTTTTGCCGAGTATGGAGTTACATGCTTCTACTCAATTAACTTGTAACAATGTACAAGGAGCAGAATTTTTAGCTGATTTAGGTTTTAAAAAAATTGTTTTAGCAAGAGAAATGACTCTTGAAGAAATTAGAGTTGTTGTAGAAACAATGCATAAACGAAATGTTGAAGTAGAAGTTTTTGTTCATGGTGCTGAATGTTTTTCTTATTCTGGACAATGTTTATTTTCTTCTTTTGCTTTTAATAAATCAGGTAATCGTGGAAGATGTTTACAACCTTGTAGACTTGAATATGCAACTAATGTTAATATCAATGGTAGAATTTTGTCAATGAAAGATTTATGCACTTATTCAGAGCTTGATAAAATAATTGAATGTGGAATTGATTCATTTAAAGTTGAAGGAAGACTTAAGAGTAATGAATATATTCAAAATGTTGCTAAAGTTTATCGAAAACAAATAGATAATTATTTCGGTGCTGAGGGTGAATTAAAAAAAGGACAAGTAATGGAAATGAAAAAATCTTATTTAAGAGATCATGGTTCACTTTATTTTTTTGATGAGGAAGAGCGAACAACTATTGATACACTTGGAAGTCTTGGTTTAAAGGCTGTTGAAGTTACAGGTTTTAGAGGAAAAAATCCAATTGTAAAATTATTTATTGATTTAAATGTGGGCGACAAATTAACAAAGATTGTAGATGCTGAGTATAATAGTTTTTTTGTTAGAAAAATTATAAGTCATGGTAAAGAAGTTAGATTTGCTCGTGAAAATCAATCAGTAGAAATTGTTTTAGATGAAAGACCTTTTTTAAATGATAATGAAATTTTATATATGACTACTCCAAAGCAATTTAATCCAGGTAAAACTCTTTTGATGGGTTATGATTTAGATTTGGTAATTAAAAAGAATCAAAAAATTAAAGGAATTATAAGATTATTAAATTTGCAAATGAAAAGAAGTAATCAAATTAATTTTGAACTAGATTTTATTCCTGAAATTGCAAAGGAGCACCCAACCACAATAGATGTATTAAAAGAAAAAGTTTTCAAAGAATTTTATTTTTTTACACCAAAAGAAATTAAGTGTGATATGGATCAAAATTTATTTATACCATTAAGTAGATTAAACGATTTAAAGAAAATTATTATTGATAAAACAATGAAAGAATTGTTTTCTATGAAAAATATAGATAATGAAAAATTTAAATCAGATAAAGAAAAATTATTGAGAAAAGAAGAAAATAAGGATGTTTCTTTTTCTCCAAAAGAACAAAAAGTATTTATTTTTTGTGAAGATTATAAAAAAGAAGTTATTGAAAAAACTCAAGGGCTTAAATGCGAAAAAGTATTTTATTATGATGATGAACGGAAAAACGATTTTCCAAAAGACGCAATGGTTAAACCAAACAATATTCAAAGCACAATAGAACTTGAAAAATTTGAAGCTATTGCTAAAGAAAAAAAATGGACTGTGGTTTGTGCAAATATTGGAGCAATTCAAATTGCATTAAAAAACAATCTTGAATTTTGGATTGATAGGGAAATGAATTGTTTTAATTCACTTTCATTAAACTTTTTTAGAAGTATTGGTGCTAAAAAAGTTATCCCTTCTGTTGAACTTACAATGGAAGAAATAATGCAATTATCCCCAAGAAAAGATTTAGCAGCATTAGTATTTTATTATCCACTTTTAATGACTTCTAAGGCTTATGCATTAAAAAATATTTTTGGTAAAACTAAATTTATTATGAGAGATAGAAAAGATTATGATTATAGAATTAGAATGGAAAATAAATTATTAAAACTTTATAATCCTCACCCAGTAGACATGCTTTATGAGATAGAAAAATTTTCTAAATTTAATTCAGTAATTATTGATTTAAAAGAAACAAATACACCTGAAGCAATAATGATATTAAAGTATTATTTAGATAAAATAGATGGCAAAAATCCAAAAAAGAAATCAAAGTTTACTCGTGGGCATTATGATAAACCAGTTCTTTAAATCAAAACAATAAACAAATTTATAATTTAAACTTATTTTTTTAATTGTTGGTTAATCAATCAACTTTATTAAATTATCTTTGCCAAAGATATTTTATGTTAAAAACAAAAAAAACTATAAAAAAGATTTATTCTCAGCAAAAAACAAAATATACTTGTGGGGCAGCATGCCTAAGAATGTTTTTAAAATCAATTGGATTAAAAAAAACAGAGTATCAATTAGCTAAACTTTTGAGAACTAATAAAGTAAGCGGTGTAAAAAATAAAGCTTTTTACAAATTTGCAATTAAATATAATTTTAGTTATGTTATTGCAAATGATGCAACGGTTACTGATTTAAAAAGAATGCTTGCAAAAAAGTATTTTGTAATTGTTTCCTATTTTTCTCCTGCAGAAAATGAAAAAGAAACTTCAACACACCATTATTCAGTAGTTTGGAAAATATCAAAAACTAAAATTTATTTTCTTGACCCTTGGTTTGGACCAGAATTTTCAATTGATAAAGATGTTTTTAAAGAGCTTTGGGATGTTCCAAGAAAACCAACTAAAGAGGCAAATTGGTTTATCGCAATAAAATCTAACTTTGAAGAAAATACAGAAAACCCAGAAGAAGATTAAGCTAAGTTAAATAGAAAAATTATTTATCTGGCGATAATTTATTTATTTTTTTATATCCAACAACCAGGATCTTTTTTAAATTTTTTAGCTATAGCATATGAAAGGCATTTTGATCCGCCCTTGCATTTTGAAAAGTAAATACAATTTTTACAATCAACATAGTCAAATAATTTTGAGGATATTTCTTCTCTAATTTCTTTAAATTTTTTATTTTTATAAAATATTTCTAAAAATGGTTTTTTAAATAAATTTTCTGTCTTTAGATTTAATCTTCTACATGGCATCAAATCCCCATTTGGTAAAATTGCAGTAACTGTTTTTCCTGCCCCGCATGAATAATATTCACCCCCGCATAAAAATTGTAAAGATCTTTGCATAAAAACATTTGATTTAGAAAAGAAGTTAGTTGTTTCCTTTTTTGCAAGTCTTAAAGTTTCACAATATTCTTTTGTATCTAATTTGTTTAATGTTAAATCAGTTATTTCTTTTCCTTTACCTTCAGGGATAAATCTATCTGACCAAAATTTAAAGACTTTTAATTTTTTTGTTAATTTTGTAAGTTCAGTTATTTCTTTGTAATTTTTTTTATTTGCAGTGAATGAAATCATGACTGGAATTTTTTCTTTTGTTAAAAGTTTTATTCCATTTATAGCATTTTTAAAATTTCCTTTTCCTCTAATTAAATCATGTGTTTCTTCAAGTCCGTCTAAACTTATTTGAAAAAAATCTAAATTATATTTTTTTAACTTTTTTGCAATTTCTTTTGTTATCATTATCCCATTAGATAAAATAGCAATTCTAAATTTGTTTCTTTTTTTTATTTCATCAAGTAAATCAAAAATATCTTCTCTAATAAATGGTTCTCCACCAGTTAATGTAATATTTGGCCTAAACTTATTTCTAAATTCTATAGGTCTTTTTGATTTCCAAAAATCTGTAGCTTTTTCAATTTGATTTAAAATTTCAACTAATTTTTCAAAAGACAATTCTTTAGACAAGATAGAATCTTGATAGCAATGTTTACATTTTAAATTACATCTTTCTGTAATATGCCACTGAAAGATAAATCCTTTTGGAATGAATAAATTTTGCATAAAAATAATTGCCAAATTTTCTTTAGTATTTTTTTAATTTGCAACTCTTTGAGTTGCATAAAGAAAATTTCGTGAACCTTTTTTAAAGGTTCAAAACCATTGGCTTAATCCTTTTTGCTTTTCCTTTTCTTCAATTTCTTTTATGAATTTGTCAATTGTGTTTTCTACTCGTTCTTTTGAGAATGAATGTTTTTCTACTAAGAATTCCATTACTTTTGATTTGTTTGGAATACTTCTTTTTACTATAGATTCATCTACTTTTACGCTTACTGGATTAAAAAATAATTCTTCAATTTCTTTGTAATCAAAATCTGGATTGTAACCGGTTTTTTCTATTATGCTTTCAAATGAATCAAATTCTTGTACTAATTTGATTGCTGTTTTTGGACCAATTTTTGGAAATTTTTCATTAAAGTCTGTTCCAACTAGCATCCCAAGCCAAATTAATTTTTTTCTGTCAATTTTTAGTTCATTTAATGCTTTGTTTAATTCAATGTGTTCGGGTTTTATGTCAACGTAAAAGTTTTTTCCTGCAACTTTTCTTTTTCCTGTGAAACCAACGTGTCGGTACAGATCATTTGCTCCAAATAATAGACAATCAAAATCTTGACTTACTACTCCGTCAATTATTTTTTCTTTGCACATTACTGATGCTTGTGCTTCTCCTTCTTGTGGAGCATTTACTAAAGGTATGCCCATTGCATCAAGAAGTAATTTTGCTTCTTCAACCATTTCTTTTGTTAATTTAAGTGCACGACTACCAAATTTTTGGGCATCTGCTAGATTTCCTTCTTTAAGTGCTAGTTCAGATTTTTCCGAGGCGTCTGTTCTTATTTCTCTTCTTTTTTGTAAAGTTTTTGATTTTAAAATTGAAGGTGTTCCATCAAAAACATAGATTGGGATTATTCCTTTTTCACATAAATTAATTGTTCTATAAAATAATCCAGTTAAGTGACTTGTTACAAAACCATTTGCGTCTGCAAGTGGCATTCCATCTGGACCACGAATTGATGCAAGAAATTGATAAAGCATGTTAAAAGAATCTATTCCAATTTTTTTTCCTTTTAATTGGTCTAAAGAAATTTCTTCTTTATTAACAAGTTTTGATAAGTTTACTCCCAATTTAATTCACCGTTTAGTATGTTATAATTGTGTATAAAAAATTATAAAAAGAAATGTGATTTTGTGAAATTAATTAAATTTAATTTTTAATATAATGCCATTGTTAAATATGGAAGTAAATTAATTACGACTGCTCCCCAAAATAACCATGTGAATAATCGTCCGATAAATTTCATTGTGTCTTTTTCTGACATGTTTAGGAATGAAAAGTATGGTAAGAATATTATTTGTGAAATCATTCCCCCATCAAGCGGCGAAGCTGGAACAAAATTCATCATAGCAACTGCAAAAGACAGTATTATTAGTGCATTAAGAATTGTTAGAATTGATTTTAAAAATTCTCTAATTAATGTTGATTGGAATGGAACAACATAATCTGATTTTATGTTTTCAAAGTCTACTCCAATAAATGGTTTGTTACCAAGCATTTCAAATCTTACTGGCATAATTGAAATCATAACTAAATTGTTATCTCTTAGTACAATAAATTTTAATGGTTCATTTGAATCAAGTGTTTTTGAATAAATTGTGTTTAGAATATTAGTGTTTTTTATTTCTTGATTGCTATCATTTAAAGATACTAAAATATCTCCTTTTTGAAATTTTCCAAATGCTGGAGAATTTTTATCTATCCCACAAAAAGATACTTTTTGATTTACATTTAATATACTTACTCCTGAATACATTTGTTCATATTCCGAATTTAATGATGTAGTAAATGGACTAATTAACAAACTTAAAAGTATTAGGAAAATTAATGTGATTGGGATTGTTAAAAGGTTAGATGATGGGCCAGCACTTAGCACATTTACTATTTTTCTTTTTTCAAGATTATTAAATGTTTTATCATCTTGTTCTACAAATGCCCCTATTGGAAAGAATCCTGCCACAAGTAATCCAACAGAATTTATTTTTTGTTTATACTTGATTAATAATACGCCATGGCTTAGTTCATGAATTATTAGTATTAATCCTAATGAAATCCAAGTGATTAGTGGAAAAATTACTCCAAATCCAGGTATTGCTACTCCAGGGATTACAGGAGCAACTGATGGACAAATTTGAGTTTGATTAAATAAAGAGATAATTGATAAAAATCCATATCCGATTACCATTGCAAGTGTCATCCCACCTAAGCCCATGATAATAAACGCAATAAAGCAGATTAAATAAAGTGGGGCGAGTAAAGGAACACTAAATAAAAAGCCAATCAAGTAGTAAAAAATTAGTGCAAAAATTATTGATGAAATTAGAAGAATAAAAATTCTTTTTATTTTTGATTGTTTTCTTGCAATATGATAATCCACGCCAGTTAAACCAAATCCTAAAAATAGGCCAATTATACTCATTTGTTCGAATATATTTCCAAATTTTTTTGTCATGTGTTCAATCCAATTAACAAATTTTTTTGTTTTTAGCATTAAAATGATATATTTTAATCCAAAATGTTTTCCAAATCCTAGTTTTAACCAGATTAGATTAATTAAAATTATTACACCAATAATAAATAAAATTGGGGATGTGAATGAAGCAAATGATGAAAAATCAAAAATTGATTGCAAGTATTTTAATTCATCAATTTTTAGTAAAAATATTGATGTTAGAATAAATGAAATTCCAATTATTAAAGCGAATATATAATCTGTTTTTTGTAAATTTTCTTTTAGTTTATTTTCAATTTCTTTTGTTTTTTCTTCGTTTAATTTTTCTGATTTTTTTAAATTAGATTTTTTCAGATTTAATTTTTTTGAAGTGAGTATTTTTTGATTATTTTTTGAAATTATCTTTTTAGAAGATTTTTTAATCATAAATTATTAAGAAACTAAAGAAATATAAATGATGGTTTATTGTTCAGAAAATACCAAAATAAATAATAATTTGGATTAAATTTTAAATTTAGCTAAGTTTAATAAAAAAAAATTAGATTTTTTTGTAAAGGGAAAAAATCCCTTTACTTAAAATTTAATTAAGATTTAGTTAATAAATTCTAAATCTAAATCTCTTGGTTTTCTTGATGTTTCTTGTCCTTTACCCATGTTTTTTACTGCGTCACTTCTTATGAATGGACTATGAACACCTGTGAAAATACAAATTACTTCAATTTTGTTTTCGAATGTTGGATCAACTCTTGCACCCCAGATTACATTTGCTTTTGGATCTACTCTTTCTGTTAACATTTCACCAATTGCACTTGCTTCTCCTAATGTTAAGTCTGCTCCACCAGTAATGTGTATTAAGCATCCTGATGCTCCAGCAATATCTATATCCAATAATGAATTTTTTAATGTATCTTCAACTACTTCGTTTACTTTGTCTACTGATTTACTTTCACCAACAGCAATTACACTTAATCCTTGATTACTCATTGTACTTCTTACATCTGCATAATCTAAGTTCATTAATGATGGTTGTGTGATTGTTTCAGTTATTCCTCTTACTGTTCTTGCAACAACTTCATCTGCAACTTTGAATGCATCTTGTAATGGCAAATTAGGTACTAATTCTACTAATCTATTATTGTCAATTACAACTACTGTGTCTGAAACTTTTCTTAAGTTTTCAATTCCTTCTTCAGCTTTGATTAATCTTGCTTTTTCTAAAGCAAATGGATAAGTTACCATTGAGATAACAATTGCACCTTGTTCTCTTGCGATACTTGCAACTACTGGTGCTGATCCTGTTCCTGTTCCTCCACCCATTCCAGCAGAGATGAATAACATATCTACACCTTGTAAGATTTCTTCAAGTGCGTTTCTTGATACTTCTGCAGCTTTTGCTCCAATTTCTGGATATCCACCTGCACCAAGTCCTCTTGTTACACTTTTTCCGATTAAGATTTTTGTTACTTCATCGTTTACAATTGCTAAGTGTTGTTTGTCTGTGTTTATTGCACATAATGTTGCTCCTGCAACCCCCATAGCAGCTATTCTATTGATTGTGTTACATCCTGCTCCCCCACAACCAATTACCATAATTTTTGGTGCTCCAAATTCTTCTAATTTGTCACTACTTTGACTTGTACTTGTCTTTACTACTGCATTTTCAACTATTGATTTCATTCTTACTCCCCCATAAAATTTAAATCAAATTATAAATAAATAAATATTTATGTATACTTTTTTATTAAATTTGTTAATTTAATTACAATAAAATTAATAAATAATTTTTAATTATCTAATTAATTTATTTTATTCATATATTACTCCACCGATATTTATATACTTTTCTATTATGTATAATGTGTTTAACATAAAATATAATGCTTATATTGAGAAATAAGAAAGAAAAATTAAATTTAATTAAATATATTAAATAATTAAGCTAAAATAATAAAATAACTAAAATAAATAAACTACATTTTTATTAAAACATGGAAAATTTTAAAAAAGTGTATTATAAGCTTAAAACAACTAAATATTAAATAAATAAACTTTTTTTAATTAAATAGATTAAAAACAATAAGAATACTGACAATTATTAAAAAATCACTAAAAAACGACATAAATTAAACAAAAATACATAAAAATCCCATTAAAATTAGCAAAAATTAAAAAAATATATCTAATTGTGGCAACAATCACAAATCAAATAAAAAAATATTTCAAAAAATTATGTATAAAATAGCGTTATGTAATTAAAAAAATTTAATAAACTATCAACAATTAATAAAAAAATGATTATGTAAATGATTTTAAAAATGAGTACAAAAATAAATAATTATGTATAATAATATATTTATTAAAAAAATAAAAATTAGATAAAAAATATTAAAAAATAAAAATTATATTACTAAAATATAATTAATATTCTTCACATTTTAATTCAAAATATGTTTTTACATGCGAACATGAGGGACATTCATCAGGAGGACTAGTCCCCGTGTGTTGATAACCACATTTTCTACAAACCCATGTTTTGACTTCTTTTTTATTAAATAAACTTCCAGCTTTTAATTCATCAAGTAATTTAATATATCGTTCTTCATGATGTCTTTCAGCTACAGCTATAGCACCAAGTCTTTTTGCAACATCAGGCAACCCTTCATCCCGAGCAATTTTTGCAAATTCAGGATACATTGAAGTATGTTCGTGATTTTCCCCAGCTATTGCTCCTGCCAAATTTTCTTCAATTGTTCCAAAACTAGCATTACCGTCAGCTTGTACTTCAATAGATACATTAACATTACCCATTTTTTGAGAAAGTTGATTTATCATTTTACTTAATTGAGACGCATGTTCTTTTTCTTGTTCAGCAGTTTCTAAAAAAATTGCTGCAAGCTTATCAAAACCTTCTTTTTGTGCTTGTTTAGAATACATAGTATACCTATTTCTTGCTTGACTTTCACCAATAAATGCTTTATTTAAATTTTCAAATGTTTTTTGCATAATAATCATTTCCCCCAATAAATTTAATCATTAATTAAATTAAGACAAAAGATAATAAAAAGCTAACTAAAAAAATAAAATCAATCATCAAAAATAAAAATTTCTTCTATTTTTTTACCAAATAATTTTGCAATATCATGTGCTAATTTTAATGAAGGATTATATTTGCCTTTTTCAAGAAACAAAATTGTTTCTCTCCTAACATTTACTTTTTTTGCTAAATCATCTTGTGTTAAATTAAATTCTAATCTAAGTGTTTTTATATTATTTTCCATAAATTTCACTACAATTACAATTCTTTTTTATTAAAATATTTATAAAGTAAAAGATATGAGAAAATCATCAAACAACTAATTAATGAAAAAATTTGCCCATATTGAAAATAATACGCATTCATTTGCCCCATTGCATTAAAAATTAATCCAACAATAGCTAATCCAAATGCAAAAATGGTAAACACATAACTAGCTGCTTTTCCACCAACTTTCATTATTCTTTCATCAGTAATAATTTCTGTTTTTTGTTTGATTCGTCTAAAATAAATTAAAATAAGAATAAGTACAAAAAATGAAAGTAATGGAACGATATAATTCCCAAAATTAATAAAAACTCCAACAATTGTTGCAAATAAACCAATTAAAATAATTCTTAAGATATATTGTTTTGTTTCATTATTCATTTATAACCACCAATATTAGAAATATATAACAAAGGGTTTTTAAATATATGTTAGAAATAACTAACTTTAAGTAAATTCAATAAAAATAAAATTCAATAAAAATAAAATTCAATAAAAATAAAATTCAATAAAAATAAATAAATCCAATAAAATTAAATTGCAACCAATTGGTTGCACACAAATAGTTTTGATTAACCCCATTAAAAAATCATAGATTTTTTGATGCCAAAAAAAAATTAAAATTTTTAGGTTTTACAAAAAGGTTAAGCTTCAATAATTTTTCCAATATTTACTTTTCTTATGACTATGTCCAAGGCTCTTGATACCTTTCCATTAATCAATTTACCAGATAAACTAGTGAATCCAGTGGTTGAGCCAGAAAGTCTAATATTTATTTCATATTTTCCTCTAACTTTTTGAATTTTGCCACTTATTTCACTGATTTCAAAAACTTGTCCCATTTTTTGTCTTGATTCATTTTTAGCTAAAATTAAATCTAAATCTTTCATTGCGCCTTTTGCACTAACAAATAAACCATAATCAATATTATTTTCTTCTACAAATTTTTGTATTTCAGTCATAACATCTTGACCATCGACTAAACTTAACACTTCTTCAGGCATAATCTCCTCCTCCCCCAATAGTTTTCAAAATTAATTGTAAACTATTTGATTAAATACCCTTACAATAGAATTCAACCATTTGACTGATTATCCTATTAATTAAGATAGTGTATAATATGAGTTTAAAAGTAGATAGCTAAACTTGACTAAAAAGTAATTTTTTAAAAATTTAATAAATTATTGATTTAATATTATCTGGTTATGTATTTCTTGTATAGCTTTTTTTACGTCTTTTTCATTTATCACAAAAGACAAATTTAGTTCTGACGACCCTTGAGAAATTAAATATATGTTAATCCCATTAATTCCAAGAACTGAAAATATTTTTCCAGCAATTCCAATATTATGAATTAATCCTTTTCCAACAATTCCTATCATTGAAAGTTTTTCTTTAACTTCAATATTGTAATTTGCATTTAATTTTTTTAATTGTTCAATACAAGATTTTATAGCAATGGGTTTTACACTAAATGAAATTGATGTTTCACTTGTTGATATTAAATCAACAGATATTTCTTTTTTCCCAATAAGTGTAAATAATTCTCCTGCAAATCCTGGTGTATCCACCATATCATCTGATTTTATTGTGATAATTGAGACAGAACTATTTGTAATTGATTTTATTTTAGCTGGTGTTTTATCCTCGCCACAAATAATTGTTCCAGTCTTTTGATAATTAAATAAATCTTTTATTTCAGCAATTAAGTTTTTTGCTCTTAGCGGAGCAATTGTTTTTGGATGAAGTATTTTTGCACCAAGATAACCCAATTCTTCAGCTTCTGAATAACTAATAAATGGAAGTTGAACAGCTGTTTTTATTAGTTTTGGATCAGCACTCATAAATCCAGAAACATCTTTTATGATTTCAAGTTTTGCATCAAAAATGTTTGCAATTATTCCAGCACTATAATCTGTTCCACCCCTACCAAATGTTTTTGTGTTGTTTTCTAAATCTACTCCATAATATCCAGGCAATAAAATAACTGTTGAATTTAATTCATTTTTAAGTTTTAATAAATTTTTTTCTGTTGTTCTCAAATCAATTTGTGCATTTTCATAATTTCCTTTACAAATTATTCCAGCATCTATTGCATCAAGAAATTTTGAATTTATTTTATTATCTAATAATATTGCATTAAGGATAATAGGAGAAAGTCTTTCTCCAAAACTTTGAATATAATCTTTACTTTTTAAAGATAATTCATTCAAGTAATTTACCCCATATAATATCTTTTCAAGAGTATCAATTTTTTGGTTTAATTTAGCTTTAGTTTCATGTTGTATACTTGGAGTTTTAATAAAATCAAGATATTGATAATGCATATTTTTTAATTCAAAAATGGCTTTTTGAATTTCAGATTCGTGCAAAATACATTTTTTTGAAGATTCAATTAGATAATCAGTCACACCATATAATGCAGATAATACAATAACTATTTTTTTATTTGAATTAGATTTATCTTTTACAACATTTATTACTCTTTCAAAACAATCCTTATTTCTTAAAATTCCGCCACCAATTTTTAAAACTTCAATATTAGAATCAGCCATTAAAAACACATAAAAATTAGAGCAGATAATCTTTAAAATTAATTTAATTAGAAAAATTGTTAATTTAAAAATTAAAATATTAAAAAAGAAAACGCCCTAGGAAGGACTTGAACCTTCGACCTACCGATTAACAGTCGGGCGCTCTACCTACTGAGCTACTAAGGCATAGTTTTATACTATATAAAAAATGGATTTAAAAGAGTTTATAAATATTGTGCATTTTGTCAAATTTTAAGTAAATACACAATAGTTATTTCTCAATTAAATTTAATTTTTTAATTAAATTTATTTTGTTTATTCATATCTTAATGCATCAATTGGTTTTAATTTTGAAGCATTTATTGCTGGAATTATTCCTGAAACTAGTCCAACAACCGTGGATAAAATTATCCCATAAATAATTAAGTCTGGAGTGACTAATGTCGTCATTCCAAATGGCCCCCTTGTAAGACTTGATAAACTTGAAGATAATACAAAAGTTCCAAGTATACTTGAACCAATTAGCCCAGCAATTGCTCCAAGGATTCCCCCAACTAAACCAAATAATGCGGATTCAATTACAAATAATTTCAATATTTCTTTGTTTGTTGCACCAAGTGCTTTCATTAATCCAATTTCTTTTGTTTGTTCAAGAACAGAAGTAAACATACTATTTGCAATACCTATTGCTCCAACAAGTAAAGAAATTGCAGCTATTGAACCAAGGAACAAAGTTAATGTTGATGTTGTTTCTTCAACTTGTTCTTTCATTGCAGTTGGTGAAGATATTGAAAAATCTTGGTTTTTTGAAGTTACTCTTCTTGATATAAGTAAAGCACTAGTCAAATCATCAAGTATTTCATCAGTTTGTGAAATATCAGCAATTTTTATTTTTAATGATGAATATTCATCATTATCAATTTCATCTTCATCCACTAGTGGCCTAAGAGATTTTAGATTCATCATGATTAATCTATCATCTTCTCCTTCTGCTAAAATTCCAACAACATTAAATTGTTTTTCTCCAATAGTTATTTTTCTTCCAAGTGTTATTGTTTCATCAAATGATTCAGTTGCAATTTTATATCCAATAATTATGCCTGTATTATCACTTGGTGTTAATTTTCTACCAGATTCAAATTCATATTCATAAAATTCATCATAATAAACTGGATTTATTCCAGTAATGCTTGTTTCTAATTCTTTTGATTTATAAGTTACATCAAGCCTTGAAGAAATTATTTCCATTACTGCAACAACATTTTGATCTTTTTTTAAAGTTAAAACATCTTTGCTAGTTAATTTTGGATCATCTTCATCATCACTTGATATTGCTACGGCTCCCATACCAAAGCCCATTCCACCTCCACCCATATTAGGCCCTCTTTCTCCACCCATCATGGTGGCTCTAGAATAGCCAGCAGTCATTGTTAAAACATCTGCATCAAGTTGATTTAGTTGATTTGTTATTGATTCATTCATCCCATTTCCAAGAGAAACAATTGAAATAAGTGACCCTATTCCAATTATTATTCCAAGCAAAGTTAACCATGCTCTTAATTTTCTATGTGCAATATTTGTCATAGAAAGTTTTATCAATGATATTATTTTCATTTTTTTACCCTCAGTTTATTTTCTTTTTTTAAATGTTGATATTATTTCTTTTAATTTTGCTCTTTTTTTATACCCTACAAAAATTATTCCAACTAACATTATTGCAATTCCAGCTTGTAAAAAATAATTTTGTGATTGAGTTTGCCTATTATTCATTTGTCCCATTTGAAAATTTTGTTTTTGAGATAAATTTGAATCATTTGGCACATCATTAAAATTCATTGGCATATTAGAGTCTTTTGAAATAGTATTTAATGTAATTTTTTTATTAATGGTTTGTCTTTGTCCAGTTGTATCAGTATAAGATAATTCAAGTTCAATATCATTTACTGATGAACTTGAAACTTCAAAGTTTGCTATTGTATAATCCCCTTTATCAAGTGTTCCAATTATTTGAGTGTTGTTTGTTATTGATGGTTTAATTAACTTTACAATTACTGATTCAGCATCATTTGAACCAATGTTAGCGATACTTATTGATAATTGTGAGTCAGATATTTCATAAGACATATCAAAATCTGTTTTCCCACCAGCAATAATACCAAGTGTTGATTCTTGAGTATTTTCTCCATTTGAATTATTAAATGTTAATGTTAAATCAATTGGATAAATACCTGTAGTTATATTTGGATCGGCTGCAATAGTATAACTAACTGATTTTGTTTCTAAAGGCAAAATAGATAAAATATATTTTTTATTATCTGATCCTATTGGTAATATTAATCCATTTGATTCTGTCCAAGAAACAACTATGTTAGATACGGTTTCATTAGTTAAATTTTTTAAAGTAAATTCTACTTCACTAGGATTTCCCGGATTAATAACTGCTGGATTAACACTTACTTCAATATTTTTCTTTGATTCTTCCACATTTATTGATGTTACTTTAGACACTGATACACTTGAAGTATCTTTTGAATAAACTAAAAATTCAATTTCATTTTCACCACTAACAGCATTATTTGAAACTAATAATTTGTATTTTATTAATTTACTTTCATTTATTTTCAATGAACCAATTTCTTTTTCAACACTCTCTTCAGTAGCTAGTTGTAAAGAATCTTTTGGCAGTATTTTTAAAATCAAATCATCAGTCACAGCACTACCACTGTTTGTTATTGTTACCCAAACATCAACAAATTCTCCAACTTGCGCTGGATGTGGATCATAATAAGATATATTCAAATCCACCGCATTTACAATTGATGTTAGACTAATTAATATTAATAATACTATAATAAATTTTTTCATATTTTTACCCCCGTATGAAAATTTAATAATTTTAATCTTAATTTTAAACTGATTTTACAAATTTTAGAATCAATGTTTACTTGTTATTATTAAACATTAATTATTCAATTTGACCACTTGTTTAATATTTTACTACCTATTTGATTACCACTTCCACAATTTTTATTTTTTAAAACATTATTTTTTTACTTGCCCATCAAATATTACAACTTGTCTTTTTCCATATTCTGCAATATCCGGTTCATGAGTAACTAAAATTATTGTTTTTCCTTGTTTATTTAAGTCAACAAATAATTGCATTATAGCTTCGCCTGTTTTTGAATCAAGATTCCCTGTTGGTTCATCAGCTAAAATTATTGCCGGATCAGTTGAAAGTGCTCTTGCTATTGCTACTCTTTGTCTTTCCCCCCCACTTAATTGTCTAGGTAAATGATCCAATCTATGTTCAAGTTTTACAAGTTTAATTAATTCATTTACTTTCTTTTCAATATCTAAATCCGAAAATTCGTGAATTTTCATTGCGAGTGCAATATTTTCATAAACTGTTAAACTTGGATGTAAGTTAAATGATTGAAATACAAATCCAATTTTTTTTCCTCTTACTCTCGCAAGTTTTGATTCGTTTAAATCAGTAATATCCATTCCATCTAAAAATATTTTTCCAGACGTTGGTGAATCAAGTGCCCCCATTAAATTAAGAGTAGTTGATTTTCCTGAACCTGACGCACCTGTAACCGCAACAAACTCACCTTCATTAACTTCAATATTAATACCTTTTACAGCACTAACTTTTATTTCGCCAAGATCATAAGTTTTCCAAACATTTTCCAATTTTAAAACTGTTTTTAAGTTATGGTTCTTTTTTGAACCACAACTAACTTTGGAGTTATTTGGAATGCTTATCATTTTTTTGTTATCATTTTGTGAGATGATTTTTTTTGATTCCATAAGATTTATATAAACGTTACACGTTAATAATAATTGAGCGAAACCAAATGTAACTGGCGAAACTAGATTATATATTAAAATGAAACCAGTTGAAACAAATAAAAAGAGGTAAAAAAATGAATATTTTAAAAAAAATTAATGGTGTATTAAGTGATTTTTTACACACAGATAAGAAATATACTGCAGTAATAATAATTTGTTTTTTATATGCCGGTTTTTCTTTAATGTTATTTGTATTTATGATTTATGCTGAATTTTCTAGTGCACAAGCACCTAGACCTGAAGATATAAATATGGATATTAATCAAAGTAATCCACCAAATTTTAATCGTGGATTTAACCCAATGAAAATACTTCTTGCCCCATTAAGTGCAAGTTTACTTATTGGAGGAATAGTATCTTTGATTGCTGGGATTTCAATTTGGACATTAACTAGAAAAAAAGAAAAAAAACAAATTACTCACCATGTAACAAATAGTTTATTGTTACCTGATGAAAAGAAAATATTTGATTTATTAAAAAATAATCCAAATGGATTAACTCAATCAAAATTAGTTATCGATTCAAACTTAACTAAAGTTAAAGTACATAGAATAATAAAAAAATTTGAAGATAAAAAATTAGTTGAAAAATATAAATTTGGAACAACTAACAAAATTATATTAAAAGAATAATTAAACGTACTATATAGTTAATTAATCTAATAAAAAAATTAATTAACTATTATTCAAATTTTTTACTTTTTTGAACTTTTAAAAAGTTTTGAAAGTATTTTTCATTTTCATCATAACTTAAAGAAAGTTTTTCATATTCACCAACTAAGTCATTTAATTTTTTTTGATTTAAATTACTGGTTACTTTTGAGTTAGTTTTTAATTCACTAAAAATAAACGGATTAATTATTGCAGCTTTTCCAATCATTATTCCTTTACAACCAATTTTTTTAATTTTATTAACTTTGTTTAAATTATCAATTCCACCATTTGCAACAATTTCTTTTTTTGTGTCAACACAGTCTTGTAAAATAGAATAATCATTAGGTTCAGTAGATTTTTGAGACGCATACTTACATTGAACGATATAGTAATTTGCATTTGTTTCATTTATACATTTTAAATAGACTTTGTTTTCTTTTTCAAATTTGTTTAAACCTAATGAAATTTTTAATGAAACTGAATAATTTTCTTTTTGAATAATATTAATTAGTTTGTTTAATTTTTCTGTTCGTTTTACCATTGCTCCGCCTCTTCCAGCAACAATTATATTTTTACTTGGACAACATACATTTAAATTAAAACCTTTAAACCCATCAAATGGCTTAAAATTTGAAATATATTTTTCAAGCTGACTTTCATTACTCGCAAGTAATTGTAATTCAACCGGTGTGTTATCAAATACTTGAATTTTTGCTAAAGTAGGTTTATTGTTTCTTATTATTCCTTCAACTCTTGTCATTTCAGAAAAAGTTAAATCAGCCCCATTTTGAAAAACTAATTTTCTAAAAGCTGGGCCAGTATAATCTTCCATCGGAGCTAAATAGTATTTAAACATATAAAAAGTAATATTAAAACTAAATATAAAATTAAGTTTTTTAATCTTTTAAATAAGATATTTTTAGAGAAAAATCTTGTTTTGCTTTTGCACTTACAAGTGTGCCAATAATTGGTTTTCTTTCATTTGAACAAATTTTCATATTTCCAATAATTTTTCCTTTTTCAATTTTTAATTCACCAGAAACTCTACCAATTTCTTTATCTTTAAAATCAATTTTTTTATAACTACTTCTTTCAAAAGTATTAACTGTTCCTTCTTTTAGTAATCCAGAACATTCAATTAATTTACATTTAGTAATTTTATTTTCGTTTAAATAACTTTCAATACACAAATAAACATTATCATCTTCATCAAAAACTAGCAAGTTTGTTGAAAGTTTAATTGGTTCTTTAATTATTATTGCATCCATTTGTACCATATGAATAGTAAGATGGGATATTGATTTATATATCTATTGAAAAGATAAAATTTTTGATTAAAATGAATTTAACACAGTTACAAATTGACTTAAACCAATTAAAAAATAATGAAAAGAAAAAAATTCTTGAAAGATTTTTTAAATGTGGTAAGGGACAATATGGCGAAGGAGATGAATTTCTTGG
Organism: Candidatus Iainarchaeum sp.; assembly: GCA_028691435.1. Lineage (GTDB taxonomy): Archaea > Iainarchaeota > Iainarchaeia > Iainarchaeales > JAAZKV01 > JABIDZ01. The sequence continues at coordinate 2,623 of JAQUZG010000010.1, read as the reverse complement.
CATAGTTGTTCCAAAACAAAGAGAGATTGTTAAAAAATATGATTTAAACTTAGAAGAAATTGAAGTTTTACTTAAGAGTAAGTTTCACGAATATCGATTAGTTGGATTATTGTCATTAGTTAAAGCTTATTCAAATTTTGAAAAAGAAAAAATAAAATTACAAAAAATAAAATCAAAAGATTCAAAAATTAATTTTAATACAAGTAAAAGATTGAATGAAATTGAAAAAAGTCAAAAAGAAATAGTAAATTTTTATTTAGAAAATACAAAATATATTAATAATTGGGATTTAGTTGATTTAAGCACAGGATATATTCTTGGAAAATATTTAATTAACAAAAAAAATGAAAGAAAAATTCTATATAATTTAGCAAATTCTAAAAAAGAAGGAATAAATCAAATGTGGGAAAAAAGAATTGCAATAGTTGCAACTTTAGAGTTTATTAGAAAAAATGGTAAAAATGATTTAGATGATTCTTTTAAATTAGCAAAATTGCTTCTTGATGAAAAACATGATTTAATGCATAAAGCTGTTGGGTGGGTGTTACGAGAAACTGGAAAAAAAGATGAAAAACGACTGAAAGATTTTTTAATTAAAAATTATACTAAAATTCCACGAACTACTTTAAGATATGCTATTGAAAAATTTGATGAGAACAAACGAAAAGAATTTCTAAATAAAAAAGTTTAGTCTTTAGGTAAACAAACTATTTTTGTTGCATTGTTAAAATATTTTTCTTTTACTCTAATAATATCATTAATAGTTATTTTGTCATATTCTTTTAAAATATTATTAAATTCGGCAACACTGCCTGTTGAATAATTATATTCTCCAAGTAATAATCCAAGTTTTATTGGGTTATCCGAAGTTATACAAAAATATCCTTTGATATAATTTCTAGCTTTTTCTAAATCAATTTCAGTTATTTCATTTAATTCATTAATACATTTTTGAATAATTTCTAAAACTATTGAAACATTTTCTTTATCAGAAGAAAATTCAACTGTAAAGTGACCACCAAATTGATTTGTTTTATTATCAACTCCCACATCATAAGATAATCCTTTTTTTATTCTAACTTCATTAATTAGTTTTCCACCCACACCTTTATCAAAGATAGATTCAATCAATGACAAAGCATAAAAATCAGAATTTGTTCTTGAAACTGTTGGATAACCAAGAATTACTTTTGCACAAGTAGTTTTATCACTTTTAAATTCAACAAAATTATTTTCAGTAGTATTTGGCACATAGTTAAAATTTTCATTTTCAAGAGATTGTTTAGTAAAAGTAAAATAGTTTTCTACGTTTTTGCAAATATTATCAATATTTCCAACAATTGCAAGAGACATGTTGTTTGGCACATAAAATTTTTTATAAAAATTAATTATTTGTTCTTTTGTTAAATTAGTTAATGATTCTTTTGTTCCAAGTATTTTTTTGTGTTCTGGTGACGAAGAAAAGCAGGTTGTTAAAAATTTTTCTTCAATTTCATTAGTTACATCATTATCGCATAAATCAATTTCATTTAAAACAACTTTTTTTTCTTTTAAAATTGCATCATCATCAAATATTGGGTTTTGAATCATGTCTGAAAGTATTTCAAGACCTTCTAAAAATTTTTCTTTTGGTACGATAACAAAATATTGTGTTAAAATACTTGATGTTTGTGCATTCATTATACCGCCAATTGAAGCAACATCTTCTGCAATAATTGAACCATTTATTCTTTTTTTTGTTCCTTCAAAAAGCATATGTTCTAGAAAATGAGCCACACCATTGTTTGTTTCATCTTCGTTTTTTGTACCGGCATGAACAGTTGCAACAATTGAAACTGAATTAGTATCTTTGTTTAAGTAAATAACTTCAAGATCATTTTTTAATTTAAAAGAGTCAATCTTCATAAAAACTTTATAAATAAAAAGAATATAAATTAAGTGGGTTAATTAGTCAATTGAATTGAATTTTGACCAGATTAGATAATGATCACTTTGATCTTTATTTACATCAGTCATTAGACCATATTCAATAAAATTATTTTTTGCATTTTGATTTATTATGAATCTATCATATGCGCAATTTGTATCTGACACTGTTGTATCGATATTGTCAGTTATTGCCCAATACCAGTTAGTAAAGTTATTTGAATCAGTTGTTTTGTAATAAGAACAGTCTGCGTTTAAATCTCCAAGTATTATGATTTCATCATTTTGATCAAAATTTATGCTTAGTAATTTTTCAAGATTTGCTAATTCTCTATTAACATCTTCGGGTTTAGTGTGTATTGTAACAATATAAAAATTCCAGTCATTTAATTGAAATTTAACTATTAATGGAGGTCTTTCAAAATTATTTTGATCAGTTGTTGTAAAATCAATTGACCTAATTAAATTTATATCTTTGTAAATTACACCATATTGTTCTTTACTTGATGTTGTCCCACTTCTTTCACTAACTAAACAATTATAATTTTGATTTTTTTCTTTTATTTGATTACAAAGCATTTGAAAAGCAGTTTGTGAAGAATCTCTAATTTCTTGAACAGTCACAATATCATAATTTAAAATTTTTTCAACATAATAATTCATTAAATTTTCATCACTTGCTTTTTTTTGTCCAAAA
>JAQUZG010000038.1 GCA_028691435.1 Candidatus Iainarchaeum sp. | reverse complement strand
CAACTTCTGGAAAAAGTGCTTTTACTTTACCAACAACAGCACCAATTTGTGCTTTACTTTTGTGTTCAAATGCATTTTTTATAGCATACTTATAAGCTATTTTTTTAACTTCAATAAAATCAATTTCAGTCATAATTAAATTGTAGAAAGAAAGTTATTTAAAGAATTGGAAAATAAACAGATAATTAAAAAAAATTAAAATTATTTAATTTAACAAAAAAATAAGTTTAGATTTTAAAAAATTTGATTTTAAAAAAAGAAATTTATTGAGTCAATAGACTCAATAATTATTTAATTATTTCTTAAAATTTACATTTGTTTCTTTATATCCTTGAGGATAACTCAATTCAAATTTTGATTTTATTCCTTTATACATACAATCATAAGTATATTTAACTGAAGAATAATAATCAATTGTATCTTTAGATAAATAATTTATTATATCAATTGGATTTTGAGACATTTGATAATTTACATCCGAACAATTGTTCATATCATTTCCAACTGAACACACTTTTGTTAAAACAACATTTTCATAGTCTGTTATTAAATTTCCATCTTGATTAAAGAAAGACAATTTAGTATAACTTCCTAAAACTGCTTCAACTTGGACTGAATTTGATGATGAATTATCAACATTTATTGAATAAGCTGAAAATGAAATAGGAACATTATCAGCTCGAGATACATGAGAAGATACTGAATAATTTCCAAATGGAATATTTTCAACTTTAGCATAAACTACATTTTGATCATTCATAATTGTTGCATCATAGCATTCGTTTCCACAAATAGTCATATTTTGTCCAACAAATGATTGAATATCATTATTTGTTGTTCCTTGACCAGGAATTATTTCTATGTTTAAATTCCCTATTTTATTTGATTCTTTTTCTAAGTAAACATTATATTCTTGATATTTATCATACGGAGAATAATAAATTGTTTGTGAACCATATCCATCTTTTTCAATTAAAATTTCATATCTTATTGAATAATTATCTAAGTAATAATTTCCATTATAAACAAAGAATAATTCATTTATTTCATCACCATTATAAAAATATCTTGAATTATATTCCCATTTATCTTCAACATATTCTCCATACCCATTATAATAATTAGATATTGCATAAAGTGTTACTTTTGCTGGACCGTTTAAAATAGATCCATTTTCTCCATCAATAGCTTTTACTCTTACAGCTGGATTAGATGGAACTAAAGTTAAATTAACATAATAATCTTTGTCATTTTTTATTGTTATTTTTTCTGAAACTGCTCTATAAGCATAATCTTCAGAGTAAACTTCAAAATAATAATCGCCTTGTTCTAAATTTGGCAATTTTATATCTCTGTCTTCCCAATCAACTATTGGAATCTCACCAGATTTTGAATCATTAAAATTTAAATATAAATTTTTGTTTTGAACACTATTCCAATGTTCTCCCAAGTAGGATGAAATTGCAGCATTTGCATTTAAACTTACATCTTTACTGTGAGACCATCTAAGTGATAAATCACCATCAGCATCATATGCTCCATTAATTCTAACATAAACTGTTCCATTAATATCTTTTGCACAATCACTTACACAAGTTAGTTCTTCACCAGCCGTGCAAATATTATCTCCACAAATAGACATATCTGAAACATTCGTACAACCTAATAAAAAAATAGTTGCAAAAATTAAAGAAAAAATTGTTAAAAATTTAAAAATATTTTTCATTAAAAAACCTCCAAAGTTTACAAAATAAGAAACAAAGAATATATATAGATTATCTAAATAAAAAATTAAAAAATTAATTAAATTTTTCTTTAACTACTAATGCCAGTATAAATATTAAAATTGAATAAAGTAAAATTAAACTAACCTCAAATAACACATCAGTTAACATAAAACCTTTAACTAAAATTCCAATTAAAATATTGTTTGCTAAAGTTAATGGAAAAAAGAATGCAATTGTTTGCATAAAACTTGGCATAAATTCAATTGGTAAAATAATTCCACTCAAAAAAATCATAGGCACTGTAATTAAAAGACATAGTAAAATAGCAGTTGATTGACTTTTTGTAAATAGTGATATTAATATACCTAATGAAATAAATAAAAGTGACACAAGGATTATCGCTCCAATCAATTGTATTAAAATAGAAAATATATTTAGATTAAAAATAAATTGTGCAATAATTATAATTATTAATGAAATTAATAATGCAATTAATAATTGTCCAATTATTTTTCCAAAAAATAATACAAATTTACTTGTTTTTCCAAGTTCTAATCTTAATGTAATATTTTCATTTTTTTCAAGAATTATTACAATTGCAGTTAATAGCATGCAAGTTAAAATTAAAACAATTGAAATTGCATTTGCAATAATTATTCCAAATGTATCTATTACAAAAACATTTTTTTTAAAAAATTTTACCGGATGAGCAAAAATTGATGGATCAATATTATCAAATTTAGCAAATTGTTCATTTAAAGATATTAATAATTTTTCTGAGTTATCTAATTTTGATTCAATTTCAATTTTTGATTGTTTTGAATCAATAATTAATTGTTTAACATTATCTACAGTTCCTTTAAAAACATTTAATTTATTATTCATTGATTCAATAGTAGTTGATGAATCAGATAAAGCAGAAGAAATATTTTCTGATTCATTATCAAAATCATCAAATAATTTATCAGTTTCACTAATAGTCTTATTTAACTCTGATTCTGAAGAATTTAATTCAATTGATAAATCTTGTAATTTTTGAGCAGTTAATTTCCAAGATGAAATTTTATTTTTTATTTGAAGAAGTTGATCTTGATATTGTGTACCTGACAATGCAAGACTAATTACATCCAACTCATTTTCTACACCCCCCATTGAAACAATCATTAAATTTAGATCAGATTCATTTTTTTTAAACTCAATTTTTATTGAATTTAATTGGGATTTAAATAGTTCAAATTTAATCTTAAAAGAATCAAGTTTTGTTTTGAAATCATTATTTTTTTGTTTATAATTATCAACTGAATTTTTTTGTGAATTTAATGCTGATTCAATTTCATCAAAATCTAAGTTATTTATATCTCTTTCAAGATCTGTCAAAGTTTTATTTGTAACATCAAGTTTGTCTTTAAATTCACGAACTTGAATTATTTGGCTTGAAATATTTGATGTAAATCCATTTATTGATTTAAAAATTGAATCTAATTTATTTTGGACATTATTAAAAATAACATTTTGAACATTTACTCTAACAAAATCAGAAATAAAACTTCCTGCAAATAAACTTGAATTATCAGTATAAATTGAAACTTCAATTTGCGCATCCTTTTTTGGTAAATAAACTAAAAGCCCAATTAAAACTTCCCCATGTTTCACACCATCATTTAATTTATTTACATCAGAATATTCAACAAATTTTAAATCATTTCTATCCTTTAATGAGTCAATTAAATTAAAATCAGAATTTAAATTATTTACAATACCCACATTAATTGTTCCAAGATTTGATAAAAACATCCCACCACTAAAAGATATTCCAAGTAATCCAACTACAAGTATTGGATAAAGTAAAAGTAAAAGCAAAACTACTTTTTGACTTTTTACAACCAATAATTCTTTTAATATAATATCAATTAATTTCATAAACATCAACTCTAATAACAAATAATTTTTACCTTTTGTTAATTATCAGTTTTCATTTTTTCCCCAGTTAATTGTAGAAAAACATCTTCTAAATCTGGTTCTTTTGTTGTAGAATAATCTATTGAATAACCCCTACTTATTAACCATTGTGTAAGAGCAACAATTTTTTCAAACCCATGCTCTTGTTCAACTGGAACAAATAAATATTTATCTCTTACAATAACATTCCTATTATTAATTGCAGCACGTATTTTTGGTAAATCATCATCAAGGATCATTGAAGTTAATTTTAAAACTGTGACTTTTATTCCACCATATTCGCGTATCAAATCAATTGGTTTTCCAATAGTCAATAATTTTCCTTTTTTTAATAAGGCTATTTTTGTACAAAGATTTTGTGCTTCATCCATATAATGTGTTGTTAAAATAATTGTTTTTCCTTGATTTCTTAATTCTTTTATTTTATCCCAAAACATTTTTCGCATTAATGGATCAAGTCCAACTGTTGGTTCATCAAGAAATATTATTTCTGGGTCGGATATTAATGAAATAGCAATATTTAATAATCTTTGATACCCTCCACTTAAAAAAGAAGTTTTTGTTTTTCTAAATTCATTTAAATTAAGCCAATTTAATAAAAAGTTAATTTTATTTTTTTTTAAATCTCCAGATAATCCAGAAATACTTGCAAAAAATTCTAGATTTTTTTCAACTGAAAAATTTTTATATGCGGCAATATCTTGTGGTACCAAAGTTAATTTTTCTTTTATATTTATTTGGCGTCCTTCATAATAGACAATATTTCCACTTGTTGGTTTTTCAAGTCCCAAAATAATTTTTGTTATAGTTGATTTTCCAGCACCATTACTTCCAAGAAGTCCAAAAATTTCTCCTTTTTCTATTTCTAAGGAAACAGAATCTAAGACTTTTTTTTGACCATAATTTTTTGAAACATTTTTTATAGATATTATTGACATATTATCACATTAACTAACATAGATAATATAATTCAGACTATAAAAAGATTAGTTTTTTAAATTTTAAAAAATAAATCATAAAAAATAAAAAATAAAAAATGAGATAAAAATAATTAAAAAAAAATTAAAGTTATTTAATTTAACAAAAAAATAATTAAAATTATTTAAAAAAATTTGAATAAAATAAAATTAAAATTTAGTATTCTTTTGCTTTGTCCCAATGAGAATCAAAATAACTATTTAATGCATTTGCCATTGGTTCGTGTTCATTCATTATTGTGAAGTGATAATTTGTTTTTTTCTTTTTAAAATC
>JAQUZG010000009.1 GCA_028691435.1 Candidatus Iainarchaeum sp. | reverse complement strand
TGCTAGTGCTTGATAATAATTATCATAATCATAAGTTGGTGCTTCTGCTACTTGTAAAGTTACTCCACCTTCACTAGTTAAAGTTGCACTAATAAATTTCACTAAATCTACTGTAAAAGATTCTTGACTAGCTGGATATTCTTTATTCCCACTACCATCAAACATACTTATAACTCCACCAATTAGTGAACCGCTTAGTGCATTACCACCAATTAATCCACCCATACCAGCTTTTAACAATTGAGCAATATCTAAATTTCCACCAAGTAAACCTGAATTAGATGATGAAGCTTGAGCAGGAACAGCGACATTTGTTGCAAGAAGGAAATGTGCTGTAGACTCTGAACTTGGACAATCTACTTCTTCCCCAGATGAATTATAACAATTATTTTTAGTGGTACCCATTAATATATAAAGTCCATTAACCAATTTCCAATTATCACCCTGAACAGTATATATCTCATTAGCATAAGTTACCTCACCTAAATTTTTAGGATTATACAATTTAACAGCATTTAAAAAAGTTTTAAATTTTTCAATATTAATTTTTGTTTGATCAGGGTTTTTTTCCAAATCAGTAAACAATGTTTCTGCTTTATCATCAACAGTTTTAGTATTATTATTTTCAGTTGATTTTCTAGCACCAGTATCAGTCACACCAGCTTTCTTTTCAGCTTCAGCTTTTAATTTATCAGCTTCTTTTGTAAACGCATCAACAACTGTTTGGTAACTTGCTTGTTCAATTTCTGTTTGTAAAACGGTTATTTCTGATTTAATTACTTCTTTTGAAGTAGTTAATTTAGAAACATCCAAAAGTAACTTTTCTCTTTTTAAATTAATTGAATTTGCTAAATTTTGTGAAATTAAATTAATTTTATTTGTATATTCGCTTTTTAAATCAATTAATTTTTGATTATATTCGACATCAACAGAATTATTATTTGTAACTACATCTGAATAACTATTAATTTTAGTTTTATTAGCATTATCTTTAGAACTAACTAATTTAACTAAAGTTGCAGTTTCTTTATTAACTAATTTATCTAATGAAACATCTTTTTCTTCTTCTCCAGTTCCACTTAACCAATTTCCAAGTAATCTACTCCTCAATCCTTCATATGTTGTTAAATCTCCTTTTCCAGCAGCAAATCCAGCTACTCCACTTAATAACATATTTCTTAATATTGAAGTCCATGAAAATTCATTTTTTCCTTCAACTCCAACAGATAGTGTTCTTTGTGTACAACTATTAATTACATAACCGGTATCATATCCATCAAATTCATTTAATGGTGAGTCAAATACATCATATTCATATCTTGTTAAACTAAAGCATGAGTTTGGATTTGATTCATAAATTATAGTCACATTTCCAATTGGTGTCATCGCTGATGAACCTTCTCTAGCATTTACAATTAAATTGTAAGCTCCTGGTAAATCATCAGTCATTCGTGTAATTGTCAAATCTTTTGTTTCTCCAGCAGTTAAAGAAAAGTCTTTTTCACTTATTGTTACATCATCAACTTCAACATTTATAGTCGCGTTTGATGTACAATTGTTTATGATTGAAAGTGAGCCAGTTCCTTCGCTTTCTACAGTAACTAAATCAGCTCCAATAACTAAACAGTCTTTCAAATTAAGCATATTTAGTTTGTAAGGTAATTCTGTTGTTATTTCTTGGTCTGTTGAGTCTGTTTGATTTATTCCTTTAAATATGATTGTTCCTTCACTTACTCCAGCCACTCCACCATATGGATCAAATCTTATTCTTCCAGAAATTGTTGCGTCTGGGCTAATTTCATTAATGAATACTCTTGAATAACCATTACTAATTTTTGAAAATGTTTGTGATGTTGCAACAGATAGACTTCCAATTACATTTCCAGTAGTTTGTAGTTCTGCTGAAACATTTTTTAATAAAACTGGTGTACCATCAACTCTACAATTATTTGTTAGTGTAAAATCATAATATAGTATTTCTCCTTCACTTGTTGCTGTCCAGTTATTCCCTGTTACTTCAAGACATGTTTGAGTGTCAACATCTTTTCCAACTCCAACTCTAATTTTTGAATCAATTTCTCTTACCCAATCATTTGTTCCATTAGTTAAAGTTATAATAAATTTTCCATCTAAATCAGCAGCACTTGGAATATTGTTTGAGATATAAACTTTCAAATCAACTTCTTCATAATTGTTTGATAAAATTTTTGTTCCTTTCAAAGATGATAACCATCCATCAGTTTGACTTTCATCAATTAATCCTTTTAGGTGTCCTGTTAATTCAACATTTTTAATTCTTAATTCAAAGCCTGTTTTGTTTGTTATTTTGATTTTTTGTGAGTCTTCAAAAGTAGATTGTATATCTATTGTGTAATCTAATGTTGATGGAGAAACATCAACTATTTCTTTACTAATTGCTAAGTCTATTTTCTTTTCCATGAATTCTTCTTTTGAAAGAACTATTGATAATTTTTCACTTGGTAATGAAGCAGGTATTGTGATTGTTCCAATTCCAAGTGTTGAAGTCATTGTACTTGTTAGCACATTTCCAAATCTATCTTTTAATGTAATTTTTGCATTTTCTACTTCTAAACCGGTTAAACTATTTTTTAATCTTAAAGTTAAGTCTTGTGTTTTTCCTGGCACGATTTGTGGCGCTGTGTTAGAGTATTCATCATCAAAGAAATATTCAACGCCAAATTCTTTATTTGAAATTATATTTAAATTAATATTTTTCTTTAGTAAAATTGTGTGAGCATCTCTTATACTTAATTCAATTGTGCCTGAACCAGTTTTATCAGGAGTAATATTAAATGGTTTTACAGTCATTTTTCCATTTGCTAAAAGGTAACCGTTATTTATCCAACTTGTTTTGTAAGCATTAATATTCAAGTCAGTTTTTGTTGAGTCACTTCTTATCAGTCTTAAATTTTTTAATAGTATATTTTCTTCAGTGTTATCAAATTTTAGTGAAACGTCTTCAAAGTTTTTTTCTGATTGGTTAATTATTCCAATTTCAAGATTATAATTTGCACTTGTTTTAGCATCAAAACCATCAGTGAATGTTTGAGTTATTCCTTCACTATCAGTGTATGTTGAGAATAAACAAAATTCGTTTTCTTCATAAGTATCGCAAAGTGTTTCTTGTCCAACTGTAATTAAACCTAAAGCAGTTCCAGCATAAAGGTCTTGTTTTTCTGATGAATAAGCACTAGTTCCAAGTACGTCATCAGTAGGTGTTCTATCATATCTTCCACCGTCAATTCCATAAGCTCTATAATTTAATTTTAGTGTATCTCCAAGGTTAGCGTTTTCTTTTATTCTTACTTTTACTCCAACCATTATTTGTCCTTTCTCAAAATCATATTGATTCCATTCTGCTTTAATCCATTTACTTTCTTCTAGGCCCAAATAATCTTCATCAGTACGATATCCTTTTGGTGGGTTATATTGTGCACCTTTTAATTCAGTGTGTGGTCCAGGAGCTAATAATTCTTTAATGTAAAGTTTGTCATATTCAGTTTTTGTTACATTGTTTTCTCCAGTCATTAAAAAGAAGCCAAGTGAATCATAATCTTTTGTTTGTGGCACGATTATTTTAAACATTGCAGTGTATTCTTGATTTGCTTGCACTGAAATTGCTTGTAAATCGTCTTTGTATAAACCTAAATATTCTACTTTTAGTTCATTTGTTTGTGGTTTTGTTAGTTCTGTGTCTATGGTTACACTTTGATTTCCAGTTAATTCAACTGGTAAAGACATGAATGATTCGTAATTTTGTTCATCATAAGATACTACAGCAAATATTGTTTGTCCAGATTTAACATCAAATAATACAGTTCCATCACTGTTTTCAACTAATTTTTGTGAAATTAAATTATAACCATAATTTTCATATAATTTTACTGTTGCATATTGAACAGGTTGTTTATAAGTGTCTTTTACTGTTACTTTTACTTGCACAACTGGAATTGTTAAATTAATTACTTTTAAATTATCAAGTTTGTTTTGTGCAGTGAATTCAAATTCACTACTCCAACTATTGTATGCACCTTTAAATGCAAAAATTGAATATTTTGTGCCAGTTTCTGAATAATCTACTGTTCCAAATGATGCTACTCCATTGTAGTCAGTTACTACTTCATAATATGATGTTTTTGTTTTTATTCCGTCAGTATCTGTTGTAAATAAAACTACTTTTGCGTAAGGTACAGCTTTTCCTGAATCTAAAACTTTTGCTTTAAGTTCGCTTCCACAATTTGTTCCATAAACTAAATTTAATTTTATTGTATCCCCAATTCTTCCTGAATTCATGTCTTGACAATATCCACTTTTTGTTGCTGTTGCATAGTATGTTCCGTCTTCAGTTAATTCATAAATTATTGTTCCGTTTGTGTCTGTTGTTTTTGTGCCATAAGTTTCACTACCTTTTTTTAGTATTACACTTGCACCGTTTAATAAGTATCCATTATATCTTACTTCAACTTTTATTTTTCCAGTAACATCTCTAACTAAATTTATATCAACAATTTTTGTTTCATTTTTTGTTATTGTAATAACACTTGATTTTTTTGATGAATAACCATTACTTGTTGATGTTTCAAAATAATAATCTCCAACAGGCAATTCTAATTCTGCTACCCCATTATATGAATCAGTGTAGTCTTGTGCAGAATAAATATTATTTGATAAGAATGCAGATACTCTAATTGATGATGCAATTAAAACGCCTTCATTATATAGTCTTACTTTTGCATACCCTGTATCAGTAGATACTTTTTCATCTAATGTAATTGTTTCAGTTTTGTTTGAAATTATCATTGTTTTTGTTTGGTATTTTGTTGATGCAACAGTTACTCTTAACACCCCGCAACTTGATGGTTGTGTTACTGTTGCTTGACCTGTTCTTGTTGAATCAGAAGAAGGTGCAGAATTTGAATTTGAACAATTATAAGTTAAATTTAGTAAGTCATCATAACTATTAAGTATTGCATTTGTTGATGAGGATTTAAAGATCATGTTGATTGTTAATGGAGAAGATAAATTTAATTTAATGTTTAATGATGATTCTTTTTCAGTTATTACTAGTTCTTGGTTTTGACTAACTCCATCTTTTGATACATTTACAATATAACTTTGTCCAAGAGTTACAGGTATTTTATCAGTTAATCCAAAGGCATTAGTAGTATAATTTTGGTTTATTCCTTCAAGTGTAACTTTTGCTCCATCTACACTTTTTCCAAGATTGTCTTGGATTGATAAAGTTAAATAAGCTTGTTCTGTAAAAAATATTCCAGACACAACTAATCCAAAAATTAAAACAAAAAGTAATAAGAATATAATAAATAAAGCAAAAGATGGGACAACATTGTCAATTGGTTCAATGATTTTATAGATTGGTATTTTAGTGTCGATTTTGTCAAGTACTTGATACCATTTGTCTTCTAAAGAGAAATAAATTTCTTTTAATTTATCAGTAATTCCCATTTAATTCACTTAGTTATATATAAATAATGTTACTTTTTATTTAAATACTTTTCTAATAAGTTGGATTTATTTGGGGAATTTGATTTATTACTAGCAGATAACTTTGTTAAAATTTAAAAACAGTAATCAACAGACATGATTAAATGACTAAAATATATATTGATGAAAGTGGAGATCTTGGATTAAAAGGGTCAAAATATTTTATTTTAACAGCATTAATAATTGATAATGATTATTTGATAAATAGAATAATTAAAAATATGCGACGAAATAAATTTAAAAAACAACTTTCAAAAGCAGTAGAATTAAAAGCATCAAATTCTTCAACTGAAATTATTAATTATCTTTTAATAAAACTAAACGAAATTAATTTTAATTCAATATTGATCATAATTCTTAAAGAAAAAAATTATAGTAATTATTTGATTAACAATCACCATAAATTATACAATTATCTTACAGGAAAACTAGCTTTAAATTTAAATGTAAAAAATATTAATGAGTTAGAAATTTATGTTGATAAATCAAAAAGAAAAAATAGTTTAAGAAAAGATTTTGATGAGTATTTTATTAGAAATTTAAAATCCACTGGATTTAATGAAAAAATAACTATTAGTCATTCATATTCTCATAAATTTGATGGATTACAAATTGTTGATTTTATAGCTTATGCTTGTTTTCAAAAATTTGAACACAATAATAACAATTACATCGACAATATAAAATCAAAAGTAGAACTAATTCAAATTTGGAAATAGTAGAACCTATTAGCACTCGGTTAGAAAACCAGTGAGTTTTATGTCAGCACATGACTCGTGCACTTCAAAGTACACTGACTAATAGGCTTTACCTACTAATAAATAATAGAATACAACAATTATAAAAATGTTACCTTAGTGATTAGCCAACAATAAAAACTAAATGATTAGATATTTATTTTCTAAATAAATTTTCAAAAAAGTTTCCAGTTGTTTGTCCAGAATCATTAAAGAAATCTAATTGAGGTATTAAATTTATGATGGTTGGTAAAAATAAGTCAATTGAAATTGAAATGATTAATGCAATTATGATTAAAATCAATATTGATTTCCAATTTTTAAAAAATACATCTTTTTTATCAAAATCGTTTTTTAGATTTTGGCCAAGACTAATTCCTGCAAAACTTGCTAAGGTAATAGGAACTAAATAAAGTAAAAGTAAAATGTTTTTTTGTGAACCAAAAGACACTCCAATTAAAATTGAAGGAATAAAAGAAAGATAACCAAATGCAACTATTCCAAATATAAAAAATGCTAGTGTAATAAATGTAAGAGGTAATGTTGAGAAGTTAAAGATTATTTGATTTTCATTAAATAAGAAAAATGCAATTATGAATGAAATAAATAAAATTGATAGTGAAAAAAATAAAATCATTATTTTTTTAAAATCCATTTTTTTCACCATTATAAAAATTGAAATTAATTAAATAAAATTTATTTAATTAATTCTGTTTCGTTCCAGATTATGTTACTTTTTTCATCAACACAAACTAGTCCTTTTGTTTTATCTTTTAAGTATTCAAGGATTTGTTTTTCAGTTAAACTATTTGACACTGCTGGATCATATTGTGATCCATTTTCATTTAAATTTATTGTTTGAGTATTATTGCTATTTAATACACTTGTAAATGTTAATGATGATGGATTTGTTGAACCTTTGATTTTTATTACTTCATTTTGAGGCATATAAATTATTCCTTTATATGTTTTTGCAGCAGCTGTTTTTCCTTTTGTTAATTTAAACCAATTTAATTCTTTTGAATCATTTACTAAATTTGAATTCATATACCAGTTGATTAAATGATCTGTTGAATTGTCAATTACTGGTTGATATGCTAATTCTTCAAGGTTAGCATTTAAATTTGCAGTAATTTTAATTGGTTCTCTATCATAGAATGTACTTTCAGTCATAATTATTTTATTTGTTGAATCTGTGAAACCAACACCCGGTATAAAATTAAATCCTGATTTTAAGAATACATTTTCTTTTGCTTTTGTTCCAATTAAATTTGTTGAATCAACTGCAGTTAATGTTACTGTGAATTTAGTTGATGGATTAGAACTTAAATTACTTAAATCAATATCAAGTTCAGCATCATAAACACCTATTGATTTGTCATTTAATTCACTAGTTTCTATCTTTGAACCTTGAAGGAATTTATTTTCAATTGTTCCAACTTTTGTCAAATAAACACTTCCAACTAATTCACCATTTATTTGTTTTAATGTATTGTTCATTACAGCAAGTTTATGAATTTCATTTAAGTTTTTATTTTGAGAATAGATTAATTCAATTAAAGGTAAATTTTCAATAGATTTTGTAGCAACATCAGTAACTTTAACACCTTTAATTATTCTTGAATTTTCAGCTATTGAAATATAAGCCATTAAATCTTTTGTAAAAGTAAAATTAACACTATCAATAGTAACTGTGCATGGATCTGCAGTTTTACAATCATCATTATCAACAACTTGTCCTAAAATTTGCGCATATTGTGTAATTGTCATATAAGCTTCATTTGTCCCAATAGCAAATCCCGCATTTATTAAAGCACTTTTTTGAGTATCATTTAATTTTACAGCTAAAATTAATGAACCCTTATTAGCAGTGTTCAATGTTTCTAAATCATTTTTCATTGTATTAATTGCAGAAATATATCCAGTTTCAGTTTTTGCATCAGTAACAGCCGTTTTTGTTGCAGCAGCATAATTTAGTATTAAAGGTACTTCAACAAGCCCAGTGTCAGATGTGTAGAAATTAATTTCATTAATAGGTAATGGTGTAGCTTGTTTGTACAATTCACTTAATTTACCATTAGTATAACTACTAATTAAAGCAACAATTTTATTTGCTCTAGTATCTAAGAATTTTACTAACATCTCATCATTACAAAAGTTCTTTGTACAGTAATCAATTTTTTCATTTTCAGCAATATCTGTCCAATTTAATACATTTATTTTATCAAATGAATAAACACTTAAATCAACAGCACATTTTTTGTTTGCATTATCTTTTGAAAGTTTTAATTGAGTTTCAATCATTTCAATTGTTATTTGATTAGCACAGTCAGCTCTTGCATCAGTTATTGCTTTAAGTATTGTTTGTGCAGTAGCATTTGAATTATCTTGTATTTTTTGATTCATTATAGTTGTACAAGTGTCTTCTGTTCCACCTAATGAATAACATTCGTTTGTATTTCCTTTGTATTCATAACCTTGTTTTGTTATTATTGCTTTTAAGTTCCATGCAACTTCAGCACTATCAAAATTAATTGCCCTTTTTACTTTTCCAGTAACTGGAATATTTACATAAACACAATTGTGTTTTATTCCACTTCTGTCAAATTGAACCATTAAATTTGGACCAAGTGTATTATTTAATAAACTTCCATCATTTGTTGATAAAACAGAAATATTTACTCCGCCAATTTCTTTAGTATATTTTAAGTCACTTATTGAGTCAAGTATCCCACATTCTTTTGCTGTTGAAACTGATGAATCATTTTTATTATCTTTTGAAGCTTGTTCTTGTAATTTCTTTAAATTATTTTGTTGAAGTGTTAAATAATATGATAAATTTTGACTTTGTAAATTACTATTTGTTGATGGTCCAGCACCTATTTTTATTGCTGTTGGATCTGCAATATAAGTGTAACTTGATCCTTGATATTCAGAATCTGGCACAGCCCCATTTTTAGTAGAAACTTCTTTACTTAAACTATATTTTTTTGTCCAATATTCAACTATGTTTAAAGCTCTTTCTTTTTCATATCCACTTACACATTCACTTGCTTTTGCACTTGTATCTCCCCAGTTAATTGCCGAGTCAATACTTTCTCCAACTCTCCAACTATCTTGTATAGTAATTGGGAATTCCATACATTGACTTACACCATATTGGTTAGTGTAATTTACATTTAATCGTCCATATACACTTGTTCTTGCATCTGTTTCTGTTGCCCATTGTCTGATATTAATTAAACTATTAAATAACCCATATGAACTTGATGAAGAATCAAATAATTTCTTTTGTGCAATGTATTGAGTTGATGGAAGCACTTCAAATGTTATTTCTTCTATTGAACCAGTATCTGATTGTTTTACATTTTGTGAATATGTTCTTGTTCCATTAATCATAGCACAAGCACTAGTTTTGCAAGATGCATTTGCAATAACTTGGTTAGCCCCAGTTGTAACTGTAGTTGCATTAGAATAAATATCATTTGTAATAACTGTGTTAGTTGAATCAGTCATATTGAAGTTTGTTGTGTCACATTGAAGTGTAGCTGTGTTATTTGTAGCTAATCTTATTCCTGAATCATAACAATAATTATATATTTGGTATGTTTTTGTTTCGTAAATAAATGAATTTAAATTAATCAATGAAACATTTGTTTTTACACAATCTTTGTCTATATCGCCAAGTTTTCTTACTAGTACACTAATTGTTTTTAATTTTTGATTTTTTAATTTACTTTCACTAATTTTTGCATTTACTACAATTTTATATTTTCCAAGAACATATCCAGGAGTAACAGTTATTGTTTCACTATCGTCTGTGTCTAAAGTTAATTTATCAACTGAAGCATTTAATTTTGAATCAACATCAAGTTGAATATCTATTGGTTGTGGACAATTATTAGTAATTTTAAATGAATTTTGTGATAATTCTTCAATCATTGTATTTTGAGAATTTATATTTGAATAATTCATATATCCCATCATATAAGGATAAGATTGTGCACCATATCCATTTTGGTAAGAGTATCCTTGAGGAATACCTTGTGAATAACCACCAAATATATTGGAATTATTTAATGAATTTAATCTATAAGATAAATCAAGTGCATCAAGGATTAATCCTTCTTCTGGCATTTTTATTTCAAGACATTTTGATAAATTACTAAATGTTATTGTTAAAGGTATTTTGTTTTCAATTGTTTCTTTTTCTGTTTCATTAATAATGTTCTCAGATGTTAAGATGAAATTTAATTCTTGTTCACCTGAATCAAACGTAGTATTTGGTGCAAATTTTAATGTGATTGTTTCTTCAGTTCCATAATCAAGTATATCCATAATTACTTTTGAATCAGTAGTTATTGTGTTTGATCCGTTTGATGAAGTTACTGCAACAATTGAACCAAAATTACTTGAATCATCAAGTTTTGCAGAAATATTATGAAGTAAAACTTTTGTTCCTTCGGCTAAACAATTATTCTTTAATGTTATTGTTTGTGTTGCTTCATTTTCACCAGTAATAAATTCAATTTCACCTTTATCTACACTTAGACAATCTAAACTATCTAAATATCCAGGGAATGTTAGTCTTACACTTATTGGAACTGTTGTAATAAATGATTGTCTTGAATTTTCAACAGTCACTTCAACATTTATTTTTCCACTAATTGTTATTGGAGATGTAATTCTTTGACCTAGTGCATTTGGAGCCATTTCAACAAACATAGACATGTTTCCATCAACATCAATTGTTTGTCCGATTTGTGATTCATCAACAGTTACATCAACATATTTTGTAATATCTCCAGAGATGTCAATACTTTTTAATATCATTTTACTTGTAGTATTATTTTCTAAATATAATTCTTCTTCTACACTTCGTGATTCTCTAAGTTTTATTGTTTGATTAATTGAATTAGGCACAACAGAAACTATTGATGTATCAACAGTTTTTTCTATTTCTAAATTATCATACCCTTCACTCATTACTTTTATTTTTATATTGTCTCCAACTCTTGGAGCAGGGATTAAAAATTCAGCAAGACCTTCAATTGTTGTTGAAGTAGTCCCTAAATAAGTATCATCATTATAAATTTCAATTATTGCATTTTCTAAAGGATTATTTCCATCACTTAATTCAAAGAACATTTGATTTGCAATATATGGAATTATTTGTTTTGGTGTAAAATCTAAAGTCATTTTTTTGTTTGCTAAAACTTTTACTACAATTTTTTCATCAAATAATTGTTTTGTTGATGAACTAATAGTTAAACCAATTGCACTTGTTCCACTTTTAACAGCAATAAATTCAATTTCGATTTTGATTAATTGGTTTTCACTTATGTTTCCAAGAGCAATATTTTCTAATGTTTCAACATTAACTAATTTCCCATTTACTTTTACACTTTGAATACTAATTCCACTTTTATTTAATTTTAATATTCCTTGGTTTATTTGTGAATTACTTAACACATCTGCTGCTAATTTGTAAGTTACATCTTGTTTTGCAGTAAAATCATTTTTTATATCTTTTACTGTGCCACTCGCAGATCCAGATAATGTTGTAATTGAAAAACTTCTACAAAAATCATTTTTACAAATTGTATTTATTCCTTTTTGTAATCTTTCAAGTGATAAATTTGAATAAAATTCATTTGTGCCTGATGATGTAGGATATCTTAAAACAGTGTTTCCTTTTGCGTACCCTCTATACCATAAATCAATATTTCCATTAACTTCACCAATAACTATTTTTGCATCAGTTTCATATACTCCTTCTTTTATATTCTTAAATTTTACATTAACCCATTTACTGTCAGATGTTGTTAAATTTTTTGAATCTATTGCATAACCGTTTGTAGGAGAGTAAGTTGTTCCTTTTTGTAAGTTATAACCAATTGAAGAAGCTTGTGTTATGTATATGTTATCTTTTGCCATATAGTTTGTTATTTCATTTTCATTGTTTCCTGTCATTAAGAAAAATCCAGCTTCATTATAATTTCCTTTTGGTAAAATTAATAGTCCTTTAATATCATAAGAACCTTGCGAAATTGAAGTCTCTTCACCATCGCCAGTAGCTAAAACACCAGCTGAATTAGATATATTAACTATTTTTGCTTTAATTGTGCCAGGGTCTTTTTGCATATAAATTGTTTTTGATATTAATCCTTCTGCGTCAGGGTAAACCAAAGAAGTATAATAATTTAAATAATCTGCTTTTTCAGCAACAAAATATACTTGTTTGTCTGCCCTAATATTAAAAGTTGCTACTCCGGTTTCGTTTGTTACTTGTAAGTCTTCAAGAGTGTTTGTAAAATAATTCATTGCTTTAACAGTAGTGCCTGAAAATACTTCTAAATTTTGTCCAAGTACACTTACATCAATTATTCCTTTTGCAATTTCAAGATTAACAGTAATTGTATTTTGTTTTCTTGCTTCTATACTTATTGCAGCTGAGTTTAATTCTGTTGAAAATCCTTCTTTTATTGCTTTAATATAATATGTGCCAAGTTCAATATTTTTAAATTCTGCAATTCCTGCCGCATCACTTGTTTTAGTTGATAAAGGAATAGTCAAATCTGTTCTCATTAATGAAACTTTGGCATTTGATACAAAATTATTTTCACTATCAACAACATAAACTAATAGACTTTGTGAATTTATTGCACTTGATTTTGTAAGTAAAAATTCAACTTCAGAATCACTCATTACTTCCTTTACATTACCAATTTGGTATTGATCTTGTTCTACTGATAAATAATATTTTGAATTTTGTGAAACATTAAAAATTACTTGGCCTGTTGCTTGTGAATATGCTTGTGAAACTACTACACCATTTGTTTTTTCTTTTAATTCAACCTTTGCTCCAGAAATTGGTTGATTTGTAGATGAGTCTTTTACATTAACAGTTATTTTACTTGTAAGTGTTGTTTCAAGTTTAATATTAAATTGTAAATTTGTTGATGATGTTAGTTCTTTGATTTCACCAGTTAATTTACTTCCATCATAATCTTTTACTCTCCCTTGATCATCATGTATATAAATATAATATTTTTTTGTTGGCACGCCAGTAAAATAAACTGTCCCAGTAGTTGTTGTTAATTCTGTTTTCTTTGGCACATTATCTTCACCAACAAGCATTACACTTACACCAGCAGGAATTGATTGTGAATCAGTTTCCCCCATTGTTAAATTTACGATTACATTTCCAGATTGTGTTGCAATTTGTTTTACTGTTGCATTACTTTCACCAGAAAAAGAAATTACGCCAGCAATTAAGTCATACCCTTGAACAGATGTTATTTCTATTTCACTACATTCTGAGAAATCGGCTTTAAAAGAGCCTGATGAATAAGTTGCAACATATTCTTTTCCAGTTGATTTACAAATATATTTTACTGTTCCATTTCCACTAATTATTGCTCCACTTTCACTTCTAAGAGCAACTGTTTTTAATGTCGATTTGGTATCTTTTGATAAAGTGATTTTATTTTCTCCAGCAGTTAAATAAGATATAGAATTTGATTCATACCCATCTTTTAAAACATTTATATTATAATTTCCATTTGGAACAAAAAACGAAACTTTTCCAGTAGAATCAGTAGTTAAAGTCTGAACAGTAACCCCATCATTAATTAATGATACTGTTGCACCAACAATTACATCATCATAATCATCAACAACACTAACAGTAATTGTTTGATTGAATCCAATATAAAATATAGAGAATAAAATAATTAAAATTACTAATGAAAATATTCCAGCAAATAATGGAAAAGAAGGAATATTTTTTTCTTCAATTTTATCAATTATTGTTCCAACAACCGGAACTTTTGATGAGATATTATCTATAAAAGAATACCATTTATCTTCCATTGAAAAATAAAAATCTTTTATACTATCTGAAAAACCCATAAAATCACTATCAAGTACCATTAATATTACAATTTTTTCATTAATAAATATTGCTATTTATTGTTGAGATATAAACAATTTATTATACATATTTAATTTAAATATATCTAGTTAAAGAATAATATTTTATTTTTTAAATAATTAATTATTTTTTACTTTTACAACTTTTTTCACCAGTTGTGTTTGTGTTAACACAGATTGGTTCTGAAAAATTCATATTTTGTTTATTGTTTAATTCTTTAAAAATACCTATTTTAAAATATCTTTTTTGACCATTTATAATATACTTGTCATCTGTTTCAACATAAACAGTTTGAACACTCACTGAAGACAAAGCTGAACAAGAAAGCCTAGCATTTGATATTTCATCTCCCCCATTAGAAATTTTTACAGTTTTTGTTCCAAAAACATCAGTAGAAATTTTGTATGCTGGACAATTAATTGCAGTGAGATTTAATGTACTTTGACTAACTGGAATAATTGTCGAATTTGCACTTAATCCTGTTGGAGAAACAGTTGGAAAATTAAATACATTAAAATTATAAAATGGTTCATCTCTCACATCTTCATTACTTCCATAAATACTATCACACACTCTCATACCTGAAATTGCTTGTAAAATATTTAATCCAGGTATTGGATCATCTGGCTCATAACTTGTTGAAAGTTGATATGTATCAAGTTCATTATTGGTTATTGTAACTGTTTCTCCACAAGCTCCATTTTCTCTATCACCAGTTAAAGCATTATCAATATTTGTTCGTGAGTTACATCCCCCATCACATGCTCCAAGCATTAGGTCTTTTAGTTCATTTTCATTATAGACTTCACTTGCAACTTTTTGTGCATTATACAATACTTTGAAATATCTTGTGGGGAAATAAATTAGTAAATCGTTTTTTGGTAAGATATGAAATTTTATTTCTTCTTTTGTTATTAAATCTTTTACAATTATTTTTGGAAGTTTATCAAAAACTTCTGGATTAACTTTACTTAATGGAATTTTTAAATAAAATGATCCGTTCTCACAACTTCCTTCATCACAATCAATTAATTGTAAAAATTCATCAGCTGTTATATTTTCTTCATCAACTGCTTCAAGTAAGACTTCTTTAAAACTATTTTTAGCATTATCTAAATCAGTAGTAGAATCAGTTGATTGTCCAGTGTTATCATAAGATGCAACATCAAGTCTTACATAATATTTTGTTCCATAACTTTTTTGAGTAACTAATTCTTTTATTGTTGAATCACTTACATATTCTGCAATTTGTTCCATCAGTCTTCCTTTGGCAACATCAACATCTTCTCCTTCTTGCAATGGAGTTGTTAAAACATTATAAAAAAAAGTTGATTTTAATTTATCCATCCCAAGATCATCCCTACTTCTAAAAGCATATATAGGGGCAAATCCTGTTTCAGACAATTTATCATTTGAAAGATATTCTTCCATAGCAGTTCTAAATTTATAATTAAAAGTTTGAATCGCATCCGACCTAGCAATAGCTGCAATATCATTTAATTTATAATTGTCATACATTGAATAAATTTGATTATTAATTGATTCTTCAGTTTTTACAAGATTTACAATTAGCATCATTCCAACAATTATGATTATAGATGCAACAAGGATTGTAAACATATTAAATCCTTTGTTGTTTAAACAATTTGATAATTTAAAATCTAACATTTTATATCACTTATAATAAACTTAATACATGCTTTTAGTTTGACATGCATTCTTCACAAATCTTTTTTTAAAAGATTTAATTATTTAAAAACTTGGAATAATTTCATGAATGTGTTTGCTTCTTCAACAGTAATATTCAGTCCTTTTGAAATATCATCTGATGAAACATCAATTGATTCTTGTTCAGATTGAGTTGGTGAGATAATTTTTGAAAGTGCAATTAATTTGTCTTTTAAGTATGTGTTTTTTCCATCTAATTCATTAATTAAATTTTGTTTTGGATTTTTCTCTCTAAGTGTTACAGCTAGTGCAGTTACAAGTGGTTTATACAATTCTTTTCCACTATCTCCAACAATACTTTTATCAAGTTTATATTTTTGGAAAATTTTATTTATTGTATCTTGATTATTTACAGTAAATGTAATTATACTATTTTTATTATCTTCACTAAAATTAAATTCAGCTAATCTATCCCTATAAACTGATGTAGAAATATCTAAATTTGATGTAAAAAGTGGTCTTTGTTCAGGAGCTTTAACATTTAATTTTTTATCCCAAGAAAGTATTCGTCCAGTAATTTCATCTTCATTTTTATTAGTTAACTCTTTATTCATTTCTTTTCGTTCTGATTCTGTATCTATTAATTCATAAGTTGGAGTTATTTTTTCTTTTCCATTTTCTGATTTTTCTGATTTATAAGTTACTTTATATGTTGCATTTTTTTGGAATGTCATATTTCCAAGTCGTTGTGCTTTGTCTTCTATTTCACCTATTGCTGTCGAATAAACATTTCCAAATACTTTATTTCCAACATAGTTAGATAAATATCCACAACCAAATCCTCTTCCAATTTCAAAAAGCATTCTTTTTGTAAATAGTGAAGAAAGTTTATTGTACCATTTTCTATTACCAACAGTATCTGCTGCGCTTGCAACTTTATCAAGTTCAGTATCAGCTAATTTTATTATTTTATTTCCAACTGCATCTAATTCAGATTTACTTAACACTGTTAATTTTGACCAATCCCCTTTAAGACCAATTTTTGTATCAAGTTCACTAGCAATTATTTTTTGTAAAGATGCTGAATCAATAGTTGGAACAATTGGTTTTTTAGGATTTGGTGAAACAAACGCAGTAAAGTAACTATCAACTTTTGTTTTAATAGCAGTTTTTAAATCTGTTTTTAATTTAGCTATTTCAGTCAGATTTAATCCATGAGTTTTGCCGTCTAATAATTCATCAATTAATTCATCAGACACACTCTCATATAATATCTTTGCATTACCAGCGTCTACCCCGCCAGTAACTGTTGCTAATTTTGAAGAAATAATTGAAGTAATATTTGCTTTATCTGCTGTTGTTTTAAAAGTTGATTTAAAAACAGATTTTAATTCATCAGCAGTGATTGAACCTGTTTTTCCAGCAATTGCTTTTAATTGATTTTCACCAATTGTATTTCCCGCTTTTGTAATAGCATTTGATTTTGCAGAATTTACATATTTTATCAATTCAGATTCGTCTTTGAATAAATATCCCATATTCTTTATTGATTTTCCTTTAACAAATCCTCTTTCAGAAGATAATTTTTTAATTGATGCATCAAATGAAGTTTCAAATCCTGTTTGGAATTCTTTTGTTGCACTTTCAACTAAAGTATTAATTGCCTTTTTGTCCACACCAGTTCCAGTAAATTGAGTAGTCAAAACATCAGTAAATTGAGTTTTAAATTCCTTTGTTAATTGAGATGAAAATTGACTTTTTAATTGAGCTTGGTTTAGTAAAGAAATTCCACTTAATGTTTTTGTTCCAAGCACTAATGCTGTTGATGTTGCACCAGCTGCTCCGCCAATTAAACTTGCTTCTTGACGTTGTTTATAAATTGTATCAGATGTTAATGCTGCTCCACCACTTAAATCAATTAAACTTCCAACAACAGGCATATTATCTAAAAATTCAAATGCAGTTTTTGCCCAAGGGAATGCATCCATTAATTCTTCACGATAAGTTGTAACTGTTGGTGTTCCACAATCAGCTAAAACTCCAAGGATTACATTTAATGGCCCAGTTCCAAGATTACATACTGCACTAGTTGCAGCACAAGTTAAAGCATATTTTGTCATTGCTGATTTATATGCTGCTGATTTTTGTAAGCTTACTGACTGGGTAGTAGTATTTTCAAGATTCATTTTATCAAGTGGACCATCTTCTCTATCATTAACTGCATTTACATATTCTTCAAAATTTTCAAGAAGTTCTGGATTGCCTTTCCATGTGATAGTAAAGTAGTATGGGTTTTGATAAGTAATATTTTTTATTTTTTCTTGTTGGTTATAAACAATTTCTATTAAGTCATCTGGGTGAAGTCTATTTGTTTGTAATGTAATTATTTTTTGAGTTGAATCATTTTGTGTTGACCCACCATTTTGATTAATTATACCTACTGAAAATTGAGAATTGTTTGCTGAAATAAATGCTTCGGCATCATTTGATGAAGAAGATGGATAAGCACACACTCTTATTTTTTTCATATATCTTGATTCTGTTCCTTCTTTTTTAAATTCAAGATTGAATAAAGATTCATTTTTTTCTTCAATTAAATTTTGTCCATCATAATTTGCAGAGTAATAATTTATTTGTCCTTTTTCATTATCAATAACATCAATAGTTATTTTTCTTACACCTAAGAATTCTTTATTTGATTCTTTGTTCATTAGTGTACTAACATCAAACTTTACTTTTTGTTGAGTTATACTATATACTTCTCCATCAACACATCCACCTTGAGATGTATAATTTAGATTATCTGAATCAAGTTTTATTCCAATATCAGTAGTTCCTGAATTAGTAATTAAAATACATGATTGCTCTGCATTTGTTTCAATACAATTTTCACCATATGTTCCATTTAATACAGAAGATAATGTTTTTGATAAGTCTGCATAAAATGCGGTTTTTTGTGTTTTGTCCATTGTTCCAAAATTTGGATTTATATTTACTGTAATTGTTTTTGTTACTCCATTATCTAAACAAACTTGTGCCATTCCATTACTTAATGCAACAGATCTAAATACAATTTGATTTCCAGTAGCAGTACCATATCTTTCTAAATTAAAATGATTTTTTGAAAATTCTTTTGCAAATTCCTCAAGTGTTTTGTCTTCTGAATTTACTGTTGTTAACCATGTTCCAGGATTGTCTCCAAGTGAATATCCTTTATCAAAAGGAGTAAAGTTTACTGAGTTAGTTATCACATCACTACATTCACTAGTCTTTAATTTTTTTACAACCCTTAATGCAAGAGTTGGTGAAGCAACAATAATGTTATCTCCAATAGCTTGGAATGCCCCATCAATTTTTACTTTATAATATCCACATCCACTTAAATCAGTATCAATAAATACTCTTCCTCCATATGCAGATGAAGCTAAAGAATAAACTGTTTGTGTATCAACTTTTCTTCTTTCAAACATAAAGTTTTTCCCTGAAAGGTCAGATCCATCTTGACTAATGTATCCTTGTAATCCAGTAAATACTTTATCAAATTCTTGACTAAGTAATTCTGAATCAATATTGTCGTTTTTTAAATAAATTATAAATTCTTTATTTTCTATTCCCATTGCTGCGATTGAACAAACGCCTGTGCTTTTACATCCAAGTGTTTCTGCACTTGTTGATTGTAAATATGCTTTTGCTTGTGATTGTTTTAATAATTCTGAAACTTTCTTTGCTAAATATATTGCTCCTTCTTCAGCATCACAATATCCATTTGAACAGTCTCCACCAACAGCTGCTTTTGGAATTTGAATTTCTTCTTTCTTTCCATCTACTCCACAATTCAAAATAGTTATTGCTCTTGATTTTGAAACTTCTTTACTAAATTCCTCACTAGATATAATGTCAGCATAAATTGCTTTACTTTCTATTGGTATTTGACTATAATTTGTTACTGCAATAATGTTTACTGGAAGTGATTTCAAATTTAAACTTGGGTTGATTGATGCAATAGTCATTGATGTAACAACTGTTTGACCCATTGCAAGAGGAATTGTAGGAATTGATGCAATAATGTCTTTTGAATTAGTTGCTTTTATACCAGTTACAGTTACAGGTTCAGCACATCTATTTTCAATAGTAACTTTTTGAATTGGAAGTGAATCGCTTGTTAAACTAAATGTTGAATCTTCTGTGAAATATGCTTTTAGACATTCTGCTCCAGAATAATTTACTTCTACATTTATTACCCCTAGAGTTTGGTTAGTAGCATATTGACCATTTGATGCAGCCACATAATCTGAAATATTTGCTGTCCCATCAACATATTGTTGATAATAATTATAATTATCATTTACTGACAATTCTTCCCCACTTGTATCCATTTCCCCATTTATGAAAACTTTAAATGATAAAGGAGTTGTTAAAGTTGATTTTCCTTTTGCATAAATTACTCTTGTAGGGATTAATGAATCACCTTTGTTTAAAGCAGAAATTGTTGTTGGTTCCACAGTTACTGTTACCCCAGCATCAGTTGCATTTTCGGAGCTTACTGTAAATTGTAAATTTTTAACTGGGAAACTACTAATGTTTCTTACAAAAATTGGTTGTGTTGCAATTGTTTCACTTGCCCCTGTTGCTTGACTTAAATAAAGCACAACTTGAGGAGTATAACTTAGAGCTAATCTTGCTGAAAGTAATTCAACACCAAGTTTTATAGTTTTTGATAATTGTGATGAATTATATTCAATAGTAATTGTCTTTTGATCATGATTATATAATTGTCTTTCTATTTGGTTTGTTGCAGTTATCATTATTTCTTTTTCTTCACCACTGGCTAAACTTATTTGATCAGCAGTTACTTCAAGATAATTTTTTTTATCATTTTTTACTGTTGCGGTTAAATCAATTATTTGATCACATTCATTCTTTGCTAAAAATGTAGTTGTACCAACAGCATCTTTTGTTCCAACTAATGATATTTTTGGTTTTGTTGGAGTTATTTTTAAACAAGTTGAATCAAGTGGTTTGTTATAATAAATTTGTAATTCAGATTTTGCATTTGTTTCAAAAGAGCCTTGTACTAAACCAATTATTTTTAGATTTAAATTCATTTGATCAGTTTCATTTATTCCAATATATTCCACATTAATTTCTATTTGTGTTTTGTCAAGTGCGGCTAATTCAGTTACTCCATTAACAGTTACTTTAAATTTAGTTTGATCATATTTTGAAAGTTCATAAGTAATACTAGAAACATCAAGTTCTGATAAATTTTCAAGTAATACATTTAGAGAATAATTTTTTGCATCAAGTGGCATTTTTATACTTAATTCAGCAGGAAATTTAAGCACAGCATTTGTTGAAATTAAAAGTGGTAACTTTTCTGTTTTATATTTTGAAAGAGAAACTTCTATAGTATAAGCTCCAACTTCAAAATTATTTTTTATTGTGTAACTTCCATCTTTTCCATATTTACTTGTATTGTTTCCAGTAATACTTTTGATAACAATACCATCTTTGTCAACTAATTTTATCAAAGCATTAGTTACTGGAGCAAGAGATTCATTTGTTACTTTTACTTTTATATCTTCATCTATTCCCACAGTTTGTTTTGATAATTCAGCGTATAGTTTTTGTTCTTTGATCACGTTGAATGAAAATGATTTATTTATTTGTGATGAAGTTCCAGTCACACTCAAATTGATTGTAGCTGTTTCTAATTCGTTTCCAATAAAGTATAATCTCATTGTTTGTTTTCCATTTTCTGTTAATGAAGATGTTATAGACATTTCTTTTTGACTTTGATAATTTGATACATCAGGGAAAGTGAATAAATTTGATTCAATTCCAATAAAGTCAACATTGCTATCTGTAGTTAAATCAATTTGTAAAAATTCTCCTTCTGTTGAAATAAATTCCATTTCAAGTGCATAAATTTTTCCAATAATTGGTTCAAAATTTGTTTGAGAATAATAATTATTTTCTGCATCAACATAATTATATGTTGCACATAATTTTGAGTCGTTTACACATTCAGGCAATAATTCAAATAAATTTAATTCTTGAGTAAGTGTATTTGCATACAATCCATTTTTTTGATCAGTTTGTGCTTCTAGGCCAAGCACATCATCAGTTGGTGTTCTATAATATTCTTCTTCAAGTTCTGACCATGCTCTAAAATGTAATTTTGGTTTTTGAGTAGTATATGAATTTACTCTAATTTTTGCTTTTATAATATATGTTCCAGTTGGTTGATCAATTGTTCCTTCAATCCATTTATTTGCTTCCCCACTTGATCCAATATTTTCTCTATCAACAACTTCGTTACCTGGCAGTGGTAATGGAGAAAAAGATGTTGAATAAACAATATCCGAATATGCATCATCAATAGACAAATCATAAATTGCAAAATTTGATTCATTGACATTTTGTTCAGCATCATTACCTGCTCGTAAGTTTACCCCAGCTTTGTTGGCACCAATAGGGAAAGTTAATTTAAATGTAGCATAATAAAATTCACTTGGAGTTAATCCTTTTACTTCTTCACCATTTTCATTTTCAATTCCAACAAATTCAATTAATGGTGTAACTGCAGTTTTGTCAGTATACACTATAACTTCAACATAGTCTTTTGATTTAACAGACACTTGTGTTGAAAAATAATTTCCATCAGTTAGTTCTATTTTAACATTAACTTTTTCATAATTTTCACGATTGAAAAATATTTTTGAATTTATAATTTCTCCTTCAAATAGTGGCTTTGTAGCAGTTGTTAAAATCTTAACATTACCAGTTATATCTAAACCAAGCGGATCAATGAATTTCATTTCAATTACTTTTTGTTTTTTTATCATTGTTAACATTATTTTACTTTCAGCTAATTCAGAAGAATTAAATTCTAATTTAGATTCATAAATTTCATTTTCTGCATACACATAAAATCTTGTTTGACTAGGTAAAGTTATTTCTGCATAACCAAGTGCAGATGTTGTCACATCTACCCCATAAGGAATTAAATTAGAATCACTTACTAAAAAGAACTTTACATTTACGTTTGAAATTGAATTTGTTAAATTATCTAATGTATAAACATCTAATCTAACTGAATTTGAAGAATTTGTTAGTGTTAATGGAATTGAAACTTGATTTTTTTGACTAACATCAACAATTTCATAATTTGATAAATAACTATCTTTTGAAGCAGTAACAATATATTGTTTTGATTCTAAACCATCAAACAAAGTTTCTATTTCTGAATTTTTTTCTTCAATCAGTTTATTATCCATTGAATAAATTTTTATTGTTGCACCTATTATTGCAACACCCATTTCATTCACTGCTTTTACAGTTAATTTTTTTCCACCTTTTTCAAGATTTATTTCAATTGATTCTTCTGCTTTTCTTAAAGTTATGTCACTTGAAATTAATTGTGAATTATAAGTTAAATAGCCATCTTTCACAACTACAATTTTTAGTGCAATACCCGTAGATAAATTTGCAACAATTTTTCCATTTGTTGTAACATCTTCAAATAAAACTTCTTCAGAAGATTTGTTAAAAATAGTAACTTTGGCATTTTCAATAAATTTATTTTCATCTTCTTTTACAGTAATTAACAAATTTGATTTTCCATTTGTTGATTGATCGGAAGGAGTTAAATAAACAGATTTTTCAGAATTTAATGAAGTAAAAGCAATAGTTTCTTTTGCTTGATTATATCCTTCAGCAATTACTGTCAAACTTATTGATGTTGATTCAGGAACATTTACAGCTGCATAAATTGAATTAGTGTCTTCTTTAAATTCAATTACACTCCCTTCATAATTAGCAGTAATTTTTGCCCCTTTAACTTTTGTTTTTGTTTCATTATCAAATAATCTTATTTTTGCATTTATACCTTTATAATCTTTATCAAAATGAAGTGCAAAAGATTTTGTTGTTTCATCTCCAATTACAAATGAATCTTCTTGTGATTTATACCCATCTTTTGCAAATTGAAGATTGATTGTTTTACCTTTTAAAATTCCAGAAAGACTAATTTTTCCACCATCATCAACAGTAGAATTAGACAAGATATTTCCTTCTGAATCAGTTATTTTTACTCTTACTTTATCCAAAGAATTCCCAAGAGCATCTTTTAAAGACAACGATAATTCAGTATTAGCTGTTGGTTGATAAGTTAAGGCAATAATAATTAACGAAAGTAATAGTACAAAAATGGCAAAAGTTACAACTAAACTAGGTATTCCTTTATCTTCAAAAAAATCAGAATATTTGTAAACTGGGAGTCCTTTTGCTTCAAGAGCATCTAAAACATCAAAGTATTTATCTTCTATTTTTGTATAAATCTCCCCAATTTTTTCAAACATGTTACTCAACCAATATTAATTTTTGATTATAAACTCTATAAAATAATATCTTTTTTGAATATAAATTTAAGTGTTTAAAAAATAGCAAAAAATAACAAAAATTTGATTAAAAAGATCAAATAAAAAAGTAAATAAAAAAATTTACAGTTTAAATTTGACAAAATAAATTTGTTAAAAAAATAAATATAATAAAAATTAATTTTGTTTTTTTATTGCATGATTAAACCAAACCACATAAAACAAAGTAATGTAAATAAATAAAAATAATCTAAATAAAATATCGTGTGTCAAATTTTCAGCATTTAATCCAAATAACAAATAAATATTTATTACTAAAATTATTC
>JAQUZG010000008.1:23019-25454 GCA_028691435.1 Candidatus Iainarchaeum sp. | reverse complement strand
TTACAAATTAATGCACTTGTTGGAGGTAAACCAACTTGTATATCAAAAGATTTATCAGCATTTATTGAAATTGTAACTGGAACTTGCATTCCATCTAAATCAGCTGTTTTTTCATTTATTTTAGCAACTACTGCTCCAATGTTAACCCCTAATGGAGCTAATGCTGGACCAATTGGCGGACCTGCTGTTGCTTTTCCACCAGTAACCATTACTTTTATATCGCCCATTTTTCTCACCATTTTTTTATTTTTAGTTTCTTTCCTTTAATTAAATTGTGTAACCATAATTAATAAATTGCATAAATAAATTAGATTATTTAAGCAATTATTTTTATATTTTCAGCTTTTATTGTAACTGGGATTTTTACTGCGGCTTCAAGTAATTCAACAGTTACTTCTTCTTTACCAGCATTTACTCTTGTAATTTTTGCTTTTTCTCCCTTAAACGGACCAGCAATAATTTCAATTTTTTGTCCTTCTTCAAGAGTTTTCATTAAAGGTTTTGATTCAAGTAAACCAGATAATTCATCAATTTTAACTTCACCTTTAACTATCCCTGATCCTCTTACATGTGGAGTATCCGTAATTCCTCTTCTAACTGTAATTTCGTTATCAGCTTCAATTAAAATATAACCTTTTAAATCAGGTACAACAGCAATTGAATAAATATTTAATTCATCTTTTTCTATTTTGTTACTTAATATATCAACAACTAATTGTTCTTGATTTACTGTTGTTCTCACAGGAAATATCATTTTAAACCACCTACAACTTTTAAAAAGTTAAAAATTAATGCAATAATAAATCCAATACCGCCAATTAAAATTATACCTAAACCAGTAATTAAAATCATTTTTTTATATTCGTCCATTGTTGGTTTTTTTGAAATATGGAATATTCGTTTACTATCGCCAACAAAACTTTTAATTTTTTCAGAAATTTTCATACTTATCACTCAACTAAACAGCAAATAATTAATATATTGAAATATGGAAACATTTAAAAATAACACCACAAAATCAATTTTTTAAAAAACAAAATAATAAACAACCTAAACAAAATAATGAACAAACAATTTAAACAAAATAACAAACAAATACTAAACAAAACAGATAAATAACTTAATTAGACCAAATAAAAAAATAAAAAAAAGAATTAAAAATTGATTTAAGTAAAATCAATTCCTAAATCAACTTCTTTCATATTATCAATTCCACCTTCAAGGTATGGGAATTTTCCACCAGCAATTACTACCATTGCTTGCACATGATTTCTTGGCATATTGTCATCAACCATTGCCCCCCAAATAATGTGACTAGATGAATTTATTTTTGTTGAAACTGTTTCAACAATCATTTCAGCTTCTCGTAAAGTCATATCACTTCCACCAACAACATTTACAAGTGCTTTAGTTGCATTAGAAATATCAACATCAAGTAAAGGAGAAGTTAATGCATTTTCAACAGCTTCAAGTGCTCTTGTTTCTGAAGATTCAGTATTACTTGATTCACCTAAACCAATCATTGCAGCCCCACCTTTTGATAAGATTGCTCTTAAATCTGCGAAATCAAGGTTAATTAAACCAGGTTTTGTTACCATTTCAGTTATCCCTTTTACAGAATTTGTTAAAACTTCATCAGCAACTTTGAAAGCTGCATTTATTGGCAAGTCTGGAGCGATTTCTAAAATTTTATCATTTGGAATTACAATTATTGTGTCAGTGTATTCCATTAATTTTTCAAGACCATACATTGCATTTTCCATTCTTTTTCTTCCTTCAACTGCGAAAGGTAAAGTTACAACAGCAACTGTTAATGCTTTTAATGATTTTGAAACTTCAGCTACAACTGGTGCAGATCCTGTTCCTGTTCCACCACCAAGTCCACAAGTAATGAAAACTAGATCAGCTTCACTTAACAAATTTTTTAATTCTTCTAAAGATTCTTTTGCTGCACTTTCTCCAACTTGTGGATCACTACCAGCACCTAAACCCCTAGTTAATTTTTTTCCAATTAATAATTTTTTATCAGATTGAGTTGAAAGTAAATCTTGAGCATCTGTGTTAACAGCAAAAGTTTTTGCTCCTTCAATTCCCACTTCATTCATTCTTTCAATTGTGTTACAGCCTCCGCCCCCACAACCAACAACCATTATTTTTGCTTGATTAACTTCAAGCATTTCAAGTAAATCCTTATCAGTTTCATTATTTATTTCTTTGAAATGTTTTGCTTTATTTTCATTTGCTCTTGCTGATTCAGATTGTGCTCTTAAAATAGCATTTTTAACAACTTGATCCATTATATCCACTCCCAACTCATCGTCAAATTAAATATACTAAAAGAATTCCATATAAAATTCTTTAAAAATCTATTCCTCAAAATGTTTAGTGAATCTTTACAAAAAATTTGAAAAAAATAGATAAATTAATTTAAAAAT
>JAQUZG010000008.1:19456-22919 GCA_028691435.1 Candidatus Iainarchaeum sp. | reverse complement strand
CTATTTAAAAACCATTTATAAAGCCATTTATAAACCTAATGGTTATTTATATATTCAATAACAAGCACAATACGACAATTGTTGTATTAGCGGGGTGTTAATTATGAAATATACTGTTGTTAATATGGTTGCAGCTGCTTCTTTAGATCAAACTCTTGATTTATACTCATTAGCTGTTGGAATACCAAATATTGAATATGAACCAGAACAATTCCCAGGAGCAATTTTAAAAATCAAAGAACCAAAAGTTTCAATGCTTTTATTCAAAAATGGAAAAGTTATTTGCTCAGGAGCAAGTAGTGAAAAACAAATTGAAGAAGGAATTAAAAAAGCAAACAAACTAATACACGAAGTTCAAAAAGATGTAAAAATCAAAAGAAACGTTGAGTTTGAAATCGTGAATTTTGTTGCAACTGCATCACTTGATATGAATTTAGATTTATTTGAAGTAGCAGTAAAACTTGATAATGTTGAATATGAACCAGAACAATTCCCAGGAGCAATTTTAAGACTTGATGAACCAAAATTAACTTTCCTTTTATTCAAAAATGGGAAAATGATTTGTGCAGGTGCAAAAAAAGAAGCACACTTAAAAAAAGGATTAAAAATTGTTGAAGAAATGGTTTTAGCAAAAACAAGTGCAAAAAAAGAACCTAAAGGAAAAAAATCTAAAAAAAATAAAGATGATTAAATCATTAAAAAGATTTTATAAAAAATAATAAATTGGAGCAAATTTGCTCCAAAAAACTTTTTTTAAATAAAAAAAACTAATTAAATTTAGAATTAGAATATGTTAATTTGACAAAATGGTCAATTATAACTAAGCAAATCAAAAAATGTCTAACAAGTGACAAGTCGAAGTAAGCTTTATAAATGTTATAGATTAATAGATTAATGAGGCGGCCATACCGTGAGGGCCACACCCGGACCCATTCCGAACCCGGAAGTTAAGTCTCACAGGGAAAGGCTAGGAACTGCTCTTCGTAGTGGAGCCTACCAACCGCTGCCTTACTTATTGTAGTTGATTCTCAATTGAGAGTCAATAATTTTGTTTTAATAAATTAAAAATAAAAACAAAGCTAACTTTTTAAATTAAAATCTAAATAAATTAGAATTAATAAATAATCAAATTTTAATTAATAAGGTTTTTTAGCCCTATGAATATCTTTTTTCATATATTTTTTAGCAGCAACTTCTCTAGCATTTATTTTTTGATGTAAAGACATAGTAACAACTTTTCTTTTAGCTAAAATATGTACAATATGAGTTGAAATATATCTTTCTTCAGTAGCTTTTAATTGATAATCATGAGCAGTTGCTTCAAAAGCATGTCTTTCGTTAACAGAAATTCCTTTTTGTTTAGATGCAATCATTTGTTCTTTTGCTAATTTTGAAAAAATTTTAGATTGTCCTTTAGCACGCATTGACAAACGTTGCAACTGATCTTCAGGAAGAGTTGAAAATTTATTAGCATTCAAATGTGCACCATGCTTTAGCAAAGTTCTTGAAAATGAATTTAAATTATTACCCATACTATAATGAAGACTATCTTGAACTTTTTAAATTTACCTAATTTAATGAAAAAACAAATTAACAAATAAAATAAAGAAATCAACAAAAAATTAATTAAATATGCAAAGTCACAATAACTTTTTTAAAGAAAAGCTAAATTAATTAATATGGTGATTAGAATGGGAAAAATAATTCAAAGACATAATGAATGTATTGGATGTGGAGCTTGCGTAGCACTTGATTCAGAAAATTTTGAAATGGATGGCGGCCAAGCTAAATTAAAAAATGCAACTGAATCAAATGGAAATTTAGTAAAAGAAACAAGCAATTTAGAAAATGCAAAAAATGCAGCAAATGCTTGTCCTGTAAAATGTATTGAAATTGAAGAATAAAATTTTTAATTTTTCAATTTCTTAAAATAGTATTATAATTTTTCAAATTTTTCTTTTAATAGTAAAGCGTCATTTTCAAGTAAAGGTGATTCACAAATTACAATCCCTTTTGCATCAAATTCTTTAAAGGTTTTTAGTAAATCAATATAATTAAATTCACTTTCTTTAAATGGCAAATGTTTTCTTTCACCTTTTTGTGTAAATTCAATTCCTGACATGTGACAATGTAAATTTTTTAAAAAATTTTTTCCTAATTTATTTTCACATTTTTCAAAAATTTGTCTAAACTCAGTCAATGTATTATTTTTTCCAACTGAACGAGCATAAATATGTGAAAAATCAATACATGGAAGTATTCCAATCTCTTGACTTAAATTTAATAATTCATCAAGTGATCCAAACTGTGTTTCTTTACCTGTTGTTTCTGGCCTAATTTCAATATTAATTTTTTCATTTTTTAATTCATCAAGAATTAATGAAAGATTTTTTTTAATTGTATTATAGACTGTTAATTTTTCAAATCCTAAATAAAACCCAGCATGAAAAGTAATTGATTTTGCTCCAGCTATTGAGGCAATTTTGGCCGCATGAATTATTCGTTCTTTAGATTTTTCAACCTTTTCAATATCTTCCGCATTCAAGTTTATATAATACGATCCATGACATGTCAAATAAACACCATTTTCTTCACGAATTTTATTTACAAGAACTGCTTTATTTTCAGATAAATTAACTGATTGAACAAATTCAAGTTCCATTGCACCTAAACCAATTTCTTTTATTTTTTTAACTCCATTTTCTGTTGTGCGCGGAATAGTCGAAAAAGGAATGCCGGCCGTACCAAAAATTAGTTGATTCATATAAAGACTAAATAGAAAGAAATTATAAAACAGACCTAATAAAATAAAAAACAAGAAATTGATTAGCAATAAAATAAAAAACAAAAAATTGATTAGTAATAAAATAAAAAACAAAAAATTGATTAAATAATTAAATTTTTGATTAGGTTTAAAATTAAATTGAGACTAGTTAAAAAGATTAAAATAATTGCCTTTTTAAGAATTTGTGTTTTAAATTTTCTATAAAATAATGCTGGTGAAAAAAATGGATTTTGAGAAACTAAAAAAAAATATTTATGATAATAGAAAAATATTGTTTATTCTTATATTAATTTTCTTTTTTGCTATGGCAATTAGGAGTAATTTAATTAGATATGATGGAAATTATTTATTTGAACCAGATGCATATTACCACGCAAGAATGATTCAACAAAATGTTGAATTTGGAACAACTATTTCTCCAGATCCATTAACTTATTATGAAGTTGCTGGCGGAGTTGCTGCTCAACCTTGGTCAATATATTGGGGGATAAGTGTCATACTTTACAAAATACTTGAAGTAGTTACATTACAACCTGCGTTTAATAAAGAACTATTTTCATTCAGTGTTCAATTTTTCCCTGTTGTATTTGGAGCATTAATTTCAATTGCAGTTTATTTCTTAGCAAGAGATGTTTTTTCAAGTAGAAAAGTTGGAATAATCAGTGCATTTTTAGCAGC
>JAQUZG010000008.1:7213-19356 GCA_028691435.1 Candidatus Iainarchaeum sp. | reverse complement strand
GATTTATTTTATCCAGAAAGAACTTCAATGGGTTCAATGGTTGGTGAAGAAAATACAGGTGTTCAATTTTTTGGAACAAAATATAATGCATTAATACTTTTACCAGTAATTGGTTTAATTGCATTACCATTAATTTTCTTTATGCAAAATAGAAAAGATTTACATTTACAATTTATAATGTGGTTTTGGTGTATTTTGACATTGTTTATGGCTTGGTACAAATTAAAATTTACATTTGTTTTTGGACTTGGATTAGTAATGGGAGCAGCAATTACAACCTATTTAGTATTTGAATTAATTAAATATTTTAATGAACATAATCAAAAAATTGAAGCACAAAGTACATTTTTCATGTTCATTTGTATGGTTGTACTCGGTGTTGGAAGTGCAGCAATTTTTATGCCAGATTATATGCCTTTTGCTAATTCATCACCATATTGGATTAATGGGATGAATTGGATGGAAAATAATACTCCTGAAGGCACAAAGTTTGTAAATTGGTGGGGAGATGGCCACCAATTAGCTTTTGTTACAGAAAGGAGATTTTCAGCAGATAACAGAAATGCTTCTAGTGAAGCTAACCAAGGATATGCTATTTGGAATATTACAGAAGATACACAAGACGCATACAATTTAGTAGATAAAAATTGGGGAGCAAATTACATTATACTAAATGAAGATAATTTTAGTGCAGGAGTAACTTATGAAATATACAAATATGATAGAGTATTAAGTTCAGGTAATGCTACAGACAGTGCAATCATTAAACCATATTATGAAGGAGTAATAGATATTGCATCATGTACAGAAGATATTAATAGTTACACTTGTAGAGGAAATTATATAAATTCAATAATTTCAAAAAGTGATTTTGAAACTATTAGCGATACATGGAAAGACACTCCAGACACATTTAGTAGTGGAAAATATCCACAATATTATTACAGACAACATAACAAAATATACATATTAAATCAAAAACTAAACAATACAAATTTAGCAAAAGTTTGGTTTAATAGCGAAAGTACAAAAAATTTGTACGAAGAAGCATATTATTACAATGGATTAAAGATTGTAAAAATTAAAAGTAGTAATTAATTTACTACTTTAAAACTTTTTTTAATTAAAATATTTTTTTAAATAATTTAGGTTAATCTAGTCGTACCAATCTATTTAAAAATAAAAAAATATAAAATATTAGTATATGATTAATTACATAATCAATTATTTTGTTCCATTTTTACTTGGATTAATTTTAGTCATTTTAACTATGCCTTCATTCGTTAAAAGAATGCATGCCCAAGGATTCACTGGAAAAGATATGAACAAATTTTCTAAACCTCTTGTTGCAGAACTTGGTGGAGTAATAGTTTTTTTAGGATTTAGTTTTGCATTATTTAGTGCAATTTTTATTTCAACTTATTTTAAATTTATTACAATTGATTTAGCAATAGTTCTTGCTGGATTTTGTACAATTGCAATTATTGCTTTTATTGGATTCATTGATGATATTATTGGCTGGAAAAAAGGAATAAGACAGTGGCAACATGCACTTTTTCCAATTGTTGCTGCAATACCACTAATTGCAATACAAGCAGGACAAACTACAATGACATTCCCTATTTTTGGAACAATTGATTTTGGAATATTTTATGCTTTAATTATAATTCCAATTGGAATAACTGGTGCAACAAATGCGTTTAATATGCTTGCTGGATTTAACGGGCTTGAAGCAGGACAAGGAATTATTCTTACTTTAACTCTCACTATAATTGCTTTTTTAACTGGTGAAACTAGTGCAATGATACTTGGAGTAGCAATGATTTGTGCACTAATCGGATTTTTAATTTTTAATAAATACCCTGCAAAGATTTTTGGAGGAGATTCATTGACTTTAATGGTTGGAGCAAATCTTGCAGTCATGAGTATAATAGGAAATATGGAAACAATTGGTGTAATGATTTTTGCTTTGTTTTTTATTGAGTTTTTAATCAAAGCAAAGCATAAATTTCAATCAGAATGTTTTGGAATTGCTAAAAAAGATGGCTCACTAGCACATAATCCAAAAGGCGGATCATTAACACATATTATACTAAAACTTGGAAAGGATAAATTAACAGAAAAGCAATTAGTTGGAGCAATTATTGGAATACAAGGATTAATTTGTTTAATAATAATTGGAATTTATTTTTTAGTGAGATAAAATGAATATTGCAATTTATGTACCATGGATTTATCAAAAAGGCGGTATTGAAAGAGTATTAATTAATTATTGCAAAAATTCTAAGCACAAAATAACTATTTTTACAAACAATTTTCAAAAGGAAAACACATTTGATGAATTTAGAGAATTAAATATAGTCGAACTTAGTAAAGTAACACTAGAAAGAAATTATTTTGATTTAATTAAAATGTCATTAAAAATAATGAATCAAAAAATTAATTTAGATAATTTTGATAAATTAGTTGTTTTTTCAAGTGGATTTGGAGAATTTATTACAATAAAAAATAATTCAAAACCAATTATTTGTTATTGTTGTACCCCCCTTAAAATAATTCATGATAAAGAAACAAAAAATGAATTTTTAAAAAATAATTTGATAAAAAAAGCAGTTTTTTTTGGATTTAATAAAATTTACAAATTATATGAAAAAAAAGCATGGTCAAATTTTGAAAAGTGCATTGCAATAAGTAATGAAACAAAAGATCGAATAATTAAAGCAAAATTAATTAATAAAAATAAAATTAAAGTCATTACACCGGGAGTAAATATTCAAAAAGCAAGTGATAAAATAAAATTTGAAAAATATTTTTTCGTACCAGGTAGATTCATATGGCATAAAAATTTTGAACTTGCAATTAATGGATTTAAAGAATTCTCAAAAGAAAATAAAGACTTTAAATTAATTATTGCTGGCGGATTAGATAAAAAAAATAAAAGTTATTTTAACAAGTTAAAAAAAATGAGTGAAAACGAAGATATAAGATTTATTATTTCACCAACTGATAAACAAATGTTCAAATTGTATAATAATTGTTATGCAGTTTTATTTACAGCAATTAATGAAGACTTTGGAATTGTGCCAATCGAAGGAATGACATTTAGTAAACCTATAATTAGTGTTAATGAAGGTGGGCCAAAAGAAACAATTATACATAATAAAACTGGTTTTTTATTAAATAAAAATCCAAAAGAATTCTCAAAAAAAATGATTGAATTATCCAATAATTTAAACTTAACAAAAAAAATTGGAAAAAATGCTTTTATCCATTCAAAAGAATATGATTGGAAAAAAATTGTTAAAAAATTAGATAAAGAAATTAGTGAATAAAAATGGAAAAAATCGGAATTATTATTTTAAATTGGAATACTTCAAAAGATACAATCGAATGTTTAGACTCACTCAAAGAACAAAAATTTAAAGATTTTAAAATATATTTAGTAGACAATGCAAGCAAAGAAAGTGAAAAAAAAATATTAAAAAATTATATTAAAAAGGAATCAATATTAAAAATAAAATTTATTGAAAATAAGGAAAATTTAGGTTTTGCAGGGGGAAATAATAGTGCATTAAAAGAAGCAAAAAAACATGAGCATGTTTTTTTGTTAAACAATGATACAACATTAGATAAAAATTGTTTAGTTGAATTAGTAAAAACAATAAATTTAGAAAAAAATATTGGAGCAGTTAATCCAAAAATCTATTACTTTGATAAAAAGGATACTATTTGGGCAACAGGAGCTAATTTCAATAATTTTTTATTAAAAGCATCCTTAAGAGGAATTAAAGAAAAAGATAATGACCAATATAATAAAGAAGAAAAATTAGATCAATTAGTAGGAGCAGCAGTTCTAATTAAATCAGAAGCTTTAAAAAAGTCAGGTTTTTTTGATGAAAAATTTTTTTGTTATTATGAAGAAACTGATTTATTTCAAAGAATAAAAGAAAAAGGTTTCAAGTTATATTATTCCCCAAAATCAATTGTATACCACAAAGTTGCATTATCCAGTGGAGGAATAAAAAATCCAAAAACTGTTTATTATTTAGTTAGAAATAGAGGCTTATTCATTGTAAAAAACTTTAAAGGATTAAAAAAATTTATTGGGATAAGTTCTTTGCTTATAGAATGTTCAATAAGAATTATAATATATATACTTAAATTAAGTCCAAAAAGAATAAATGCTACATTAAATGGATTTATAGATTTTTTAAAATCCATTTAATGAAATTTATTTAATTACTTCAAGTTCAAAATAAATTTCTTCAAATCCACCAAACCAGTAACACCAAATTCTTTCACATAAAAATGGATTAAGATTTGCAAAAAAATTTAACACTAAATTCAATAAAGCAAAAATTGGCCAAGTCAATTTCCCTGATTTACCAAGCATATATGTAAATTTTCTTTTTAATAATTTAAATTTTGCACCAGTTCTTTTTTCAGTCCAAGCATTTTTATCTGTTACACCCATCGTTTCAAAATAGCCAATACCAACAGCATTTTTGTGCTGTGCGTGAGCAAATGCGTAGGAAAAATGTGGAGCTTTAATTATAACTTTAGCACCTGGTTTAGCTATTCTGTAAATTTCATCAACAAATCTAAACGGATCAGCAACATGTTCAATTACATGACTTGAATAAACCAAATCAAATTCGTTTGCTTTAAACGGGTAAGGATATTTATCCAAATCATGTTTTACATCAACTAACTTAGAATCATCATAAAAATCTACTCCAATAACAACATCTTTTTTATTTTCAGAGAAATATTTTCTCTGGCCACAACCCAAATCAACAATTTTCATAATCTCACCAAAAATAATTATTTTTCTAAATCAAAAATTAACTCATAAATAGGATTAATACAAGCAAAATGTCTTTCGTAAATAGTTTTGTTCCAATTAATAATTAAATCAAAAGGAAAATCAATAATTTTTCTTAATATATTATTTGTATTCCAAGAATAAGAAACATTTATTTTTTCCCAATTACAATTATTTTCGTGATAAGTTGATAAAACAAATTCTGTTCTAAATCCCCATTCAGTTTTGTGTATTGGAACTTTTCCAAGAGGATTTGAATAATGGGGCACAATAATTTTCAATTTACCACCTTTTAATAAAACACGATAAAATTCACCAATAGTTTCCATCGGATTATCAAGATGTTCTAAAACATGTGAACAATAAATTTCTTCAATAGAATTATCTTTAAATGGCAACTTTGATTTATTTAAATTAACTATAAATTTTATTTTATCATTATATTTCTTATAATCTACGCCAATAAATCCTGGTTTACAAATTTGTCCACACCCAACATCTAATTTCATTATTTCACCTACTTTTTGGTATCTTATTAAAATCAAGACCTTTATTTAAATATTTCTCATTATTGAATAAATGAAAAAATGTTTCACTAAACCCCCATAAATAACCCTTTATGTAATTTAATCTCAATTTTCGATCTTTAAATCCAATAATAAAAAAAAGAATTTCTTTAAAAAAATTGAAAATATCCATTATTAAC
The DNA here is from genome assembly GCA_028691435.1 of Candidatus Iainarchaeum sp. GTDB lineage: Archaea > Iainarchaeota > Iainarchaeia > Iainarchaeales > JAAZKV01 > JABIDZ01. Next base: position 13,825 of record JAQUZG010000008.1, on the reverse strand, counting down.
CATTGAGGATGAGAAAAAAAAGTTTTTAATGATAAAATATAATCATTTCTTGTTTTTAATTGTCTAAGTAAATCCATTGGCACCAATGGACGATTTTGTAAATTAACACCAACCCTGTGATAACCAACTGCATCAAAAAGCCACATTGTTTTCCCAAATTTTTTTAATTGATGTGTTAAATAAACATCTTCAGAATAATGATAAAATGGTTCATAAAATAACCCCGATTTTAGTAAGGCTTCTTTTCTAACAAATGTTGCAGCACCACATAATGCATCAGTAGAATGATTTTCACATATTTTTTCCAAAGCATTTATCCTTTTTAATCCTATTTTATATACTGGAGAAACTAATTTAAATTTGTCATATGAAAATAATCTTGGTTGCAATGCAACAACAGACGGATTTTCATTAAAATAATTTAAGATTTTTGAAAAACAACCCTTTTCAAAATACATATCTGGATTTAATATACCAATAATATCAACATCACTAGAAATTAATTTTCTAAGCCCAATATTATTAGCCGGTGAAAAAAATATGTTTCTGCTTAATCTAATAAATTCTATTTTAAAAAATTTAACATATTTTAAAACTAACTTTTTTGGATCATTTTTAGAATTATTATCAATAAAAATTATTTTTAACTCGACATTCTGTTCTTTAAGAGAATTAAAAAAATTAATTAAATATTCATTATCATTATAATTAACAACAATTAAACTAAGTGAAACCATAAAAATAACCCATAAAAAATAGTTAAAAATCTTTCTCCACAAAATAAACTTCAATAAATTTTTTGGCAGCAGCAACATGAGAATAATTTTTTAGAACATTTTCTCTAGAGTTTTTACTAATTAGATTAAATAATTTTTGATTTTGACTTAATTCCAATACTTTCTTTGCAATCAGTTTTGGACTTTTTTGATTAACTAAAAAACCATTTACATTATTTTTAATCAACAATTTTAAACCACCAACATTTGAAGCAATCACTGGCACTCCACAAGCCATAGATTCTAAAGCAGATATTGAAGTTGCCTCTTCAACATTAGCAATTGTAATAGATGGAATTAAAGTAATATCTGATTTTTGATATTCGTTAATCATTTCAGAATATTTTTTACCACCAATAAAAAAAACATTATTTAATTTATTTTTTAAAATATAATCTTCAAGATTTTTTTTCTCTGGACCTTCACCAGCAATGATTAATTCAAAATCTGGTAAAAATTTCATTGATTTAATTGCATAAATCACCCCATTTTTCTTAACTAATCGTCTTGGACAAAATAAACGCAATTTTTTATTATCTAATTTATTGCTATTGATTAAAGGTTTAAAATCATTAATGTCAACAAAATTTGGAAGAACAACAATATTATTACTAAATTTAAAATTATTCAAAATATATTCTTTTATTCTTTCATCCACTGAAATGATAACTTTTGCATTCAAATATGCTTTTTTTTCAACATTTTTTAAAAAACCTAACACAGTACTAAATGAAACTTGATTTTCTGATTTAATTTCATTTTTTAAATAACCATGTACTGTAAGAATAACATTTGCACCAAAAATTTTTCTAGTCAAATAAGTTGAATTGTATGCAACTACATCTTGACAATTAATCACATCATATTTTTTGAAAATAAATATAAAAAGTAAAATAAAATTAAAAATAAACGTTATTGATTTGATTCTCCAATAAAAACCAAGTCCTTGTTTTATTTTATTCAATATAAATGAAGGAACTCTAACAAAAATATCACCAAATAAATATAAATTACTAAATGACAATATATCAACATTATTTTTTTGATATTCAAGACCTCTTTTTAATATAGACATGTGACTAGATATTCCACCAAGATGAGGATATTTAAAATGAGTAAATAATAATATTTTCAATATAATCCCTCCTCAATTATATCCATTATTTTTTTACTAGTTAAACCATCGCCATAAGGGCAATCAAATTTACTTAAATCCTTATCACTCATTTTATTTAAACCAGCAATAATTTTTTCTTTATTTGTTCCAACAAGCATAGAAAATGAGCCAATTATTTCTGGACGCTCAGTATTTTCTCTAATTACAACAACAGGTTTTTTATAAATCGACGCTTCTTCTTGAATTCCTCCAGAATCAGTCAAAATTAATTTAGAATTACTACATAAATTTAAAAAATCAAAAAATCCCAAGGGAGCAATAAATTTTACATTATTTAACTTAAAATAATTTTCAAGCCCGAATTTTTCCATATTTTTTTTTGTTCTTGGATGAATTGGAAAAATAAATAATTCTTTAGACTCTTTTAGAGCATTTAAAACAGATTCTAATTTTTCTTTATCATCTACATTTTCTGAACGATGCATTGTTAATACACAATAATTTCCTTCATTAATTCCAAGACTTTTTAAGATATTTGATTTTTTTGACAATTCTTTACTTATTAATAGTGAATCAACAATTGTATTTCCAACAACAAAAATCCCTTTTTTGTTTGTTTCACTATTCATCAAATTTTTTTTAGATTCTAAAGTTGGAGCAAATAAATAATCAGAAATTTGATCCACTAAAACCCGATTTACTTCTTCAGGCATATTTCTATCAAATGAACGTATACCTGCTTCAACATGTGCAAATTTAACACCTAAAAAATTACTGGCTAATGCCGCGGACACAACTGAATTTGTATCCCCCTGTGCAAAAACAATGTCTGGCAAATCTATTAAAAATAATTCATTTAATTTTTCAAGCATCATTGAAATCTGTTTAGTTCTAGATAACGCACTTATACCCAAATTTATATCAACACAAATATTTAATTCATTTAAAATTAACTCACTCATATCAAAAGAAAAATGTTGACCAGTATGAATTATTTTTAATTCATGCCCTCTTTCTTTAGCTTCTTTGATAAGTGGAAATAATTTAATAAATTCGGGCCTAGTTCCAAAAACAAAGAAAACTTTCATTTTAAACACCTCAAATAAATAAAATCCAATTTTCTTTCATAAACCTTCTGACTTTTTTTAGAATTAACAATACAATTTTTAGAAAATTTAGAAAATTGTTTAGGATTTTTTATTAAAAATTCAATTTTATTAAATAACTCCTTATCAAAATGATTATCACAATAATCCTTAGATTTTAAAGAAAAATCATCCCAACTAGAATATTTTGAAAAATCAAAAAAATAGTCTTTATCATGCCATAAAAAACTTGATTTAACAATAAAACCTTCTTTTTTATTTGTAATTATTTCAGGACAAGCAAAACAATTAGTAGTTATTACTGGCAATCCATACGCTTTTGCTTCAAGAATAACCATCCCATAAGTATCCATAAAAGTAGGGAAAAAAAATAAATCATTATCTAAATAGAGTTTATTAATATCCTCCACGGATAAATTAAAGTCATAAAACTTAACACCTTTATTTATACTCAAAACATCTTTTTGAATGGACTTAAGATCAGAAACAATAGTTAATTGAAGAAAAGGATATTTTTCTATTAGATTTAAAAAAACATTAATTACGTGTAAACCACCTTTTTCATAAAAATTTTTTCCGATAAAAAGAATTTTTTTTAACTTTTTTTTCTGTTTTACTTTTTTACTAACTCCAACACATGGTTTTAATACAAAAAGTTTATTTTTTAGATTTAAATCAGGAATTTTTCTAGTAAATGACTTTTTAGCAGCATTACTCCAAAAAATAATCCCCTTAAAATTATTAGATTTAAAAATATTAATTAAATAATTAATTTTTTCATTTAGTTTAGAATAGTTAAAATTAATTAATCCTCCAAAATATTCTGTATCTAAAATCCAATTATTAGACGTACTTAATAAAATATTGTTGGTAGAATGAATCAAATCAATATTATTTAAATTAACTTTTAATTTTGGTATTAAAACTAACTTGCTTAACGACTTCCAAAAAATATTTTTTAATTTTATTTTAATTTTTGGCTCTTTAAGTGCAATATTATTCAAATAATTTGGAAATTTCAAAAAATATTTTTTAGATTTAAATTTAACTATATAATTATAAGCAGTATGTGGATTTCTACCTAATCTAACAAATATTTTCTTCATAAATTAATACCTAAATAATAAGAACAATTAAATTTATAATAAAAGTAGTATATTAAAAAATATATGACGCCATGCAAAAAATATATTATTTGCACATGCCCAGGTGGACTTTGCAATAGACTTAAATGTTTTGTTTCATGCAGTCGTCTTTCAAAAAAAATGAATCGAAAGTTATTACTTTATTGGCCAGAAAATAAAGCCCTAAATTGTAGATTTGATGATTTGTTTGAAAATAAAATTTCTGAAGTTAAATTAGATTTTTTAAAGTCTTTAAAAAAAGAAGAATATGATTTTTATCCTGAAAATATAAATAAATTTAAAGAATCAAAGAAAAAATATATTATTACAGATACTTGGAGATTTGCTCTTTTTGAAAGTGATATTGTTGAAAAGAAAGCAAAACTAAAAAACAGTTTAGATAATTTTAGTATTGATCATGAAAATCAAGATAGTCCAAAATTAATTAAAGATGAATTAATTAGTGAAATCAATAAATTAAAAATAAAAAAATCAATTATTGGTAAAGTAAATAATTTTATTAAAAAAAAGAAACTAAATAATTTTGTTGGTGTGCATATTAGAAGAGGAGATTTTGTTAATAATCAAGGGTTAGATTCTGTTTCACAAGTTAGTGATTTTGTTGAAGAATTAGAAAAAGAAAAATATGCTGGATTAAAAATATTTTTAGCTACAGATAGCAAAGAAGTTGAAATTGAATTTGTTAAAATTTTTGGAAAGAGATTAATTTTATTTGATAAAAATCCAGTTAATAGAGAATCAAAAGAATCTATTGTTGAATCATTAATTGAATTAATTATTCTTTCAAAATCTAAAATAATTCTTGGTACTTTTGAAAGTACTTTTAGTGAATTTTCATGGTGGCTTAGTAAAGGAAAATCAAAAATAAAAATTATAATAAATCAAGAAAATTTAAAAAAATTAGAAGAAAAAAGAAAAATGGAGAATAGAATGGATAAAAAAATAATATTTAAAATAAAAAGAACAATACTTAAATTAATGAAAAAAGCACCATTGTTTTATGATTAAATTAAACTAATTAAATATAATAAATTAAATAAAATCAAATGTATTCATTATAAATCTTTTTTATTTTCTTTGAAACTATACTTAAATCAAAATCTTTTTTTGTGTTAAATACAGATTGTTTAAATTTTGGTTCAGTTCGTATAATTTTTTTAAGTACATTAATTAATTCATTAGGTTTAGAATTATCATAAATAAAACCATTTTTTTCATCAATTACAGGATAACGATTATGAATATTTGTTGTTATTACTGGGGTGTTTGTTGCAATTGCTTCAATATTTGTTCTTGTTGCACCAGGATGTTTTAATGGAGTTAAAACATAATCACAGGCATTCATCAAAATTGGTGCAAAAGAATTTTCTATTGAACCAACATAAACAAAACGACTATCATTTATACATAATTGTTTTATTTTTTCTTCAAAAACCCCTGTACCAGAGATTATTATTCTAAATTTTAAATTTGATTTTGAAAGATTAAATATTTCTTCAATTCCTTTTTCAGTAGATAATCTATTTAAATATAGAAAGCAAAGATTTTCATCAAAAATATTTCCAAATTTATCAATCACTTTTTTTCTTGCTTTTTCTTTTGAAAGTGGTGAAAATTTGCCTAAATCAATTCCATTTGGAATAAATTCTAAATCTTGTTTTATTCCCCTAGATTTTAATTCATCAATTACATATTTATCTACACAAATAACTTTATTTGAATCAAAAACATTTTTCTCTTCAATTTTTTTCCATAAAGAAAAATAATTTTTAGAAAATGGAAAAGAATATTTATTGTCTAAAACAACAGAAGGTAAACCATGAAAAGTCATTATTTTTGGTTTTGTTGATTTTAACCAAGATTGTTTATGATATTGATTAAAAAATAATGCCCCGCCTAAAACTGAATTTGAATAATTTAATGGCCCATGAACATGGATTAAATTATAATCAAAATTTGATAAAAAGTTTGTTTTGTTTTTTTCTCGTTCATTTTCATTTTTTAAAATATCAAAAAATCTTAAAATTTGGGAAGAATTTTCTTCTTTTTTTGGACCAAATCGATAAACATTTAATTTATTTAATAATTCCAAACTTTTTTGATTAGTTACTTTATCAGCAATAATTGAAAAATCAAAATCCTTGTTTAAACTAGATGCTAAACTAGAAATATACATTTCTACTCCCCCCATATCTGATGGAGAGTATTTCCAAAAGTAATGGAGGATTGATTTTTGATTATTTTTCATAAAAAAAACAAAATAATTAAGCATTAATTATTATTAAAACACTATGGTACAGGGCAAATCAACAAAACTATTTTAAAGAGCAACATATTTAATTTAAAGTATGAGTATGCAAATAAAAGTTTTAGAACTTGGACCAGGAATGAGCCCATTAAAAAAAGAAACATTACTTAAAGATTTACAAAACATAAAAAATTTTACAAATTTTTCAGTTGATACACTG
>JAQUZG010000008.1:0-7113 GCA_028691435.1 Candidatus Iainarchaeum sp. | reverse complement strand
TATCTAAAATAAAGCATCCTGCAATTTTTTGGCTTGATGCACATTATTCCGGCGGAAATACTGCTAAAGGAAAACAAAACTCCCCAATATTACAAGAATTAAATTTAATATTCAAATCAAAATTAAATCATATTATATTAATTGATGATGCAAATTATTTTGGAACAAAAGGATACCCGACAATAGAAGTAGTTACAAAATTGACTAATAATAAAAAATATAATATTAAAATTGAAGAGAATATAATTCAAATTATTCCAAAATTGTACAATTAAGCTTATAATCAAATAAATTAATATTTATTTATGAAAAAATTAGACATATTTATTCAATATCCACCTTTTTTTTCAGATAGTCCATATTATAATTATTTAACAAATTATCCTCCAAAAACAGTAAATTACTTAAGCATTGATAAAAAAAGAACAGACATAATTATTCAAAAAAATAAATTATCAATTGTAAGATTTTTAAAAGATAAGATTAGACTGATAATAAGAAAATTAAATTTACCAATTATTAATGCATATTATACAAAATCAGATAAAGAATTTGGCTTAATTCATTGTGCGCATTGTTTAAGTTTAAATAATGATAAAAAATGGGTTGTTGATTTAGAATGTGCTTGGCAAATTGGTATTGGAAATACATCAAAAAATACAATGAAAAAAGCAATAAATATTTTAGAAAGAAAAAATTGTAAAAGGATTATTTGTTGGACAAATAAAACTAAAGATGAATTAATTAAAATAACAAATCAAAATATTAATGAAAAAATAGATGTTATTTACCCAGCTGTTCCAGTTAATAAAAAAGTTAATAAAAATTCAAAAAAAATCAACTTAGTTTTTGTAGCAAGATACTTTAAGCTAAAAGGTGGAGAATATGCTATTAATGTAATTAATAAATTAACAAAAAAGTATGATTTTGTAAATGGAATAATTGTTACAGATAATATTGAATTAGCAAAATCATGTATATCTGAAAACAATAAAATAAAATTTTATTCCTTGATGGATAGAAAAGAGTTATTTAATAAAATTTATACTAAAACAGATATTTTTATTTACCCTGGGTTAGCAGATTCGTTTGGCTTTTTATATCTTGATGTAATGAGTTTTGGTTTACCAATAATTACTGTTGACGGATATGCAAGAAAAGAAATTGTTGAAGACGGAAAAAGCGGTTTTGTTGTCGGAGAAGATAAATATTATTTAGATAAAGAGTATGATAAAAGTTTAGAAAAGCAGTTAATTGAAAAAACAGAAATTTTAATTAAAGATGAAAAATTAAGAAAAAAAATGGGTGACTATGGATATAATCTTGTTAAAAACGGAAAGTTTTCAATTAAACAACGAAATAAATTAATGAAAAAAGTTTATGAAGATGCTATTAAAAATTAAAATTTTAAATATTTAAAAAAGTTAAATGCATTAAGTATAATTAATAAATGGCCCCTAGTTTTTTTAAAGAAAATTATTGAAATAACAAGTAAAGAATATGAAATTACAGTTGCTATTGCCGCACCATAAAGTCCATAAATTGGAATCAAAATTAAGTTTAAAACAATATTTGTCACTGCTCCAATTACAGTTGTATAAAAAGAATATTTTGTTAAATTTTCAATTACAAAATATTGTGCAAGCACAACACTTATAAAAAATGGAATAATAGCTATTGAATAAATTCTTAAAATTGGAACTGCCGCTAAATATTGAACACCATATAAAAACAAAATAATCAAATCTGCAAAAACAAATAAAAATATAAATAAGCCAATTGCTAAAAATATAACTAATGAATAAAGTTTTGTTAAACGAGTAGTATAAAGCGTAAAATTTAACTTATTTATTATTATAGATGGAACAAATGAAGCAATTAAAATCCCTGGAAGCACATTACCAAATTCAGCTAACTTAACAACAACTGAATATACTCCAAGATCATACATAGAAAGCATAGTTCCAACAAACAATTGATCAATCCTTAAATAAATCATCATAGCCACCCCTGACAAAATTAATGGCCAAGAACTTTTGAGCAGATTTTTTGCAATTAAAAAATTAAAATTAAATTTAAATAAATTGTTTTTTGTTTTTGAATAAAAATAAATCAAAGATAACACTAAAAAAAATTGTTCAATTAAACTTACAAATATAAAATAAATTATTGAAAAATTAAACAAAATAAAATATATTTTAATTAAAGCAGCAATAACTAAAGCTACTTCTCTTGATATAGCCGAATATTTGCTTTCTACTTTTGAATCAAAATAAGTCGAAATTGTTTGAAATGCATAAAAAATATTTGAAAATGAAAAAATTACAATAAATAAAAAAAGAAGCAAATCTTCAATAAACAAAAATGCAAAAAGAATTGTTAATATAATAAAAAAAATTGAAGATAAAAACTGTAAATAAAAAACAGTTCCAATTAAAACATTTTTTTTTTCTGGATTTTCAACTAAATTTTTAAATAAAATTTGATTTAACCCAAGTGGAATAAATACTGAAAACAACCCAGTAAACGCCCAAACATAATTTAATATCCCCCAATTATTTGGCCCAAGATATCTTATCATCCAAAGAATAACTGTGAAACTAATAAACAATTGAATAATTCTATCAATTGAAAGCCAACCAATATTTTTAATTATTTTTTGAACCATTGGTCTGCCAGTTATTTTTGAAATAATTTTTTTTGGCAACATTTTTTTCAAAAAATTATTGATTTGCATAAATTAATTGGATTAAAGAAGTATTTAAAGTAAATTAGTACAAAAATAGTTTAAATTTATTAATTGTAACTAAAATTATAAAAATTAAATTTAACTCTAACCACAACCAATTTAAACCCATTTTGTTTTAGTTTTGTATGAATTATAAATTAAATCAAGATACTTTTTTCGTTAATGAAATATATAGTCCAAAATTAAAGGACGAGGGAGAATATTATTATTATATTTTGACTAAAAAAGGAGTGAGCAATAAAGAACTTGAAAAATATATACCAAGAGGAAACACTTGTGGAATTAAAGATAAAAATGCAACTACTGTTCAGTGGTTTTGTACGACGGAAAAAATAGAAAAAGCAACACTACTTGAGAGTAAAAATAAGGAAATTAAAGTTAAATTTAAAGGAAAAAGTGATGAAAGATTATTTGTTGGAAAGCACGAAGGAAACAAATTTGAAGTTAAAGTTAATTTAAGTGAAGAAGAATATAAAGAATTAAAATCAATTTCTAATAGACCTTTTTTAGTTTGTAATTATTTTGGTGAGCAAAGGTTTGATGATAGAGTGTTTCAATTAAAGGAACTACTTGAAAATGAATTTTATCAAGATGCATTAAAATTCGTTTTAACAGAAGAATCTAAGTTTGATTCAGAAACTAGCACATTAATGAAAAAAATTATTGAAAAACATTTTGGAGACTGGAAGAAAATTTTATCTTTTGAAGTAATAAATAATAGTGGAAAAAAAGGATTGTTTGAGTTTTTGAATAAAAGAACTGAAGAGAAAAAAAAATTAGATGAAAATGATTTTAAAGAAGCATTTAGATTTGTTGAAAAAAATAGTTTTAAATTTTCGCTTAAAGCAATTCAATCAAAAAAATTTAATGAACTTGTAAATATTGAAGCAATTCAAAAAGGAGCAAAAGTTGTTGGTTTAATTAAAGGAGTAGAATTTTTGTTTGATGCGAAAAAATCATTTAAAAGACAAATTACTGTGCCAGTAACTGAATTTGAGAAAAGTTTTGGTCTAAAAGAACTTGAACGAAACACATATTTTCAAACTAAATTTAAATTAAATAAAAGAAAAGATGATTATTGGATTCTTTTTGACCTTGAAAAAGGAGCTTATGCAACAGTTGTTTTAGAATATTTAAAGAATTATTTAAAGGGATTAAAATTCTAATTTTTTATTCAATTAATTTTAATTAGTTAAAAAAAAATTAATTTTAATTATAAGAAGAAAAAGATGCCAAGTGAAAGTAAGGTTACTATTGTACCTGAAATAATTACACCAATAGCATTTGCTATAAAGAATCTTTTGTAACCAAAATCTAAAAGATTACCTGCTAATGCACCAGTCCATGATCCAGAACCTGGTAAAGGAATTGCAATAAATAAAGCCATCCCAATTAACCCATATTTTTCTACAAGTGGATGTACTTTTTTATGAGTTTTTTTAGAAAAAGTATCATAAAAATCATCAATTAGTTTAATTCTTCTAAACAAATGAATAATTTTATCAAAAAAGAAGTAAGCAACCATACCAAGAAGAATATTTGCCAAAACACACACAATAAAAACAGTAAATGGATTTAAACCAAATCCTGGAATCATTCCAATAAATGGGACATTTATTTCTTTTGAAAATAAACCTATTGGAATACTCCATCTAAGTTCAAAAATTGGAACTAAAGTTAAAACGAAAAGAATGATCAATTTATCAATCATAAATAAAATTAATTACAAACTAATATAAAACTAATTGAAACTGAATTTGTTAACTAATATAAAAATAAGTGAATTTTATGAGTAGAGATTTTACAGAAGGTTCAATCATCAAAGGAATTATTATTCTTTCAACACCAATTATTCTAGCAAACATTTTACAAACAGTTTATCAAATTACAGACGCTTACTATGTTGGTCAACTTGGAAAAGAAGCAGTTGCTTCAATATCTTTAAGTTTTCCAATAGTTTTTTTATTTCTTTCAATTGGAATTGGAGTAGGAATAGCAGGTTCAATTTTAGTTTCACAGTACAAAGGGAAAAAAGATCAAAAAAACATTGATTTTATTGCAACACAAACTTTAATTATTTCAATTATTATAGGATTAATTCTTTCAGTTGTTGGAATAATAATTAGTCATTTACTAATTCCTCTTCTTTCAAATGATCCAATAGTAATAAATGGCGCAATTAATTATTTGTTCATTAGTTTTATTGGAACCACATTTATTTACATTTATAATTTCTTTTCTTCAATAATGCGCGGAATAGGGCATACAAGAATTCCCTTGATAATAATAATATGTACAATTTTACTTAATTTTATTTTAGATCCATTATTTATTAATGGAGGAAATATTTTTGGATTTGTAATTCCAGCACAAGGAGTAGCAGGAGCTGCAATTGCAACAATAATTACACAAGGACTTTCAGCTTTAATTGGATTAATTATTCTTTTTAGAGGAAAACATGGAATACATATTAGAAAAGATTCACTTACTCCACATATAGAAACAATAACAAAATTAATTTTTATTGGACTACCTTCATCAATTGAATTTTTATCAAGATCAATCAACATAATAATTGTTACATCAATTGTTTCTATTTTTGGAACAATCGCTATAGCAACTATTGGTATTGGAGGAAATTTATTTAATATTGCTTTAATGCCTACGCTTGGAATAAGTCTTGCTGTATCAACAATTGTTGGACAAAATATTGGTGCAAAAAAACATGATAGACTTGAAAAAACAATAAAATATGGAACAATTTATTCTTGCACATTAATGACTTTAATTGGCATAATTTTTTTTATTTTTGCCAAAGATATTGTAACAATGTTTGTTCCAACTGAACCAGAATTAATAATTAAAGCTGTAGAATTTATTAAAATCTTGGTTTTTACTTTCCCATTCCTTGGTATTCAACTTAGTTTAATTGGAGCAATTAGAGGATCAGGAAATACAAAAAGTGCAATGAATTTGTCAATATTTGCATTAATTGTTCAAGGAACTTTAGCAATCATTCTATCTAATTTTTTTGGATTAATTGGAATTTGGTTTTCATACCCAATTGGAACAATCATAATGATAATAATTAGTTATATTGATTTAAAGAATCAAAAATGGGAAGACAACAATTTAATTGAAAAACACAATATTGGAAAAAAATAGTTAACTTTAACAAAAACAACTTTTTAACTTAACAAAAAAGAATATTAACTTAATAGTGTAAATATTTTTATGAATTCAGTTGCAATTATCGGAGCTGGTCCAGCTGGCTTACAAACCGCAATTAAATTAAGAGAAGCTGGTTTTGATCCAATCGTTTATGAAGAACATTCACATATTGGACTTCCTGAAAATTGTTCGGGTCTAATTTCTAAAAGTGGAATTGATGAACTTGGAATTGATGTTAGTGATTCAATACAAAATAAAATTTATGGTGCAAGAATTTTTGCTCCCAATGGGACCATGATGCAAGTTGATAGATATAATGAAGTTGCATATGTAGTAAATAGAAGTAAGTTTGATCAAAGCCTTGCTAAAAAAGCACACAAATTAAATATCCATATTGGGTTTGAAACAAAATTACTTGATGTGAATAGAAACACTATTTTTGTACAAGCTAATGGTAGAGGCGAATTAAGAAAAGCAGAATATGTTGTTGGCGCAGATGGGGTGAATTCACAAACAAGACATTTGATTGGAATAAAACCAAATAACAATAATTATGTTCATACAATGCAAACTGTTGCAACTGGAAATTTTAATGAAAAATTTGTTGAAGTCCATTTAGGAAATTTTGCTAAAGGATTTTTTGGTTGGGTTGTACCAATTAGCCCAACTCAAGCTAAAATTGGAATGGGTTGTTATTTAGGAGAAGATGTATTGAAAGGATACACCGAATTTATGAAAAAATTCGAACACACAAAAACAGAGGCCCCTAAATCTGCATTAATCCCTTATGGTCCACCATTAGATAAAATTGTAAAAGATAATATCGCCCTTGTTGGAGATGCTGCATTTCAAACAAAAGCTACAACTGGAGGCGGAATTGTTTTTGGTTTAAAAGCCGCAAACATACTTGCAGAAAATATCAAAAATGCTTATGTAAATAAAACCCCTTTAAATAATTATGAAAAAGATTTAACTGAAATAAATAGAGAATTAAAAATTCATTGGAAAATTAGAAAATATGCTAATTCATTAAATGATGAGCAAATAAATAAATTATTTTCAAAGTTAAAAGACAAAGGAATTGAAGAATTTTTAGAAAGAGAAGGAAATATGGATGAGCCAAGTAAGTTTATTGGAAAATTAATTACTAAACCATCTTATTGGTTCCTTGCTAAAAATATAATTGAATTTTT
>JAQUZG010000037.1 GCA_028691435.1 Candidatus Iainarchaeum sp. | reverse complement strand
CCCCAATACGATCAGAATTAGAAGAAGTAGAACCCCCATCAAAAACACCCAACAACATAACAACAGCAACCAAAGCCAAAACAACAACAACAGCCAAAATCACCAAATACTCAATCGTACCCTGCGCATTAAAATCAGTTTTTAAAAATTGTTTAAAATCCATAAAAATACCTTGTAAATTAAATTATATTATAAATTATATAAAATTTAATAAAATAACAAATAGTTAATACCAAATGAGTATAAAAACTTTTTTATTTATCACAAGCAAACTACTTTAGAAACACTTTTAATTAGAAGCGATTTTCTTTTTTTATGAGTTCTTATTTTCCTTATGAAAAAATTAGAGATGAACAAAATCAATTGATTAATGATATTTCAAAAAGTGTGGAAAATAGAAAATGTATTTTGTGTCATGCTCCAACTGGTCTTGGAAAAACTATTTCTTCGGTTGCTCCTGCAATTGAGTATGCCATAAAAAATAAAAAAGTGGTTTTCTTTTTGACACCCAAAATTGCACAACATGAAATTGTGTTAAAGACAGTTAAAGAAATTAATAAAAAATTTCAAACTGATATTAGAGCAATTGATTTAGTTGGAAAAAAAGGAATGTGTATTGATCCGATGCTTTCTAATTTTGAATTTGGATTTTATGACGCATGTAAGCGAAAAAGAAAAGAAGGCAAGTGTAGATTCTACATAAACACAAAAGGAAAAACACAAAAACAAAAAGAAATTGCAAAACGAAAAAAAAGAGATGTAATTGAAATGTACAATCATGGATACACTGACATGAAAGATATTTGCCAGACTAATGAACTTTGTCCTTATGAAATTACACTTGAAATGAGTAAAAAAGCAAATTTGATAATTGCAGACTATTCACATTTGTTTGATGATGAAATTAGAACAAGCATACTTAATAATGCAAAAGTAAAAATGGAAGACATTATTTTGATTGTGGATGAAGCACATAATTTGAATGAACGAATTAGAAAAATGTTTAGTAACACATTGAATGTAGAAATGATTGAGAATGCTAAAAAAGAAGCAAGAAGTATAGGTGAAATGGGAAGTGAAATTACACTTAGTGACATGGAGAAAGAGATTCTTTCTTTAGGTAAAAATTTATCTTTTGATAAAATTGAACAAAAAATTGAAAAAAATAAATTAGAATTTATTAAAAAAGTAACAAAAGAAAATTTAGAAGAATTAAAAGAGAGTGCATTTAAGTATATGACTAGAAGAAAAATTGAAAGTTGTACTTTACTCACAGTTTGTGAATTTATTGAAAATATGCTTAATGAAAAAGAACATTTTTTACATATTGTTGAAAGAAAGAAGACAATTGGATTAAGAATTACACCACTTGACGCTAGTGAATATGCTTCAAAAGTCATAAATAACACATTTTCAACTGTGTTGATGTCCGGAACTCTTACCCCCACACAAATGTATGCTGATTTACTTGGAGTAGTAGAGAGTAAACGAGAATTAAAAGAATATAAGAGTCCATTTGATCAAAAAAATAGATTAAATATAATTGTAGAAAAAACTACCACTAAATATACAGATAGAAACAATGAACAGTTTAATGAGATTGCCCAAATTATTAATCAGATTATTCCAAAAATTCCAGGAAACACAATTGTTTTTTTTCCTTCTTTTGAATTACTTGAAACACTTGCGACTAAAATTAATTCATCAAGAAAAATAATTAAACAAGAAAGAGAGATGAATAGTGAAGAAAGAGAAAATCTTATACATAAATTTAAGTTGCTTGGTGAAGGATTTGGAGGAGTCTTACTTGCAGTTAGTGGAGGATCAATTGCAGAAGGAATTGATTTTCCAGGTGAAAATTTATTTGGAGCAATAATTGTTGGAATCCCTTTTGGACGAGTAAATACAGAAACAACGGAACTAATAAAGTATTATGATTTAAAATACAAAAAAGGTTGGGATTATGCTTATAATGGCCCAGCAATCAATAAAGCTATACAAGCAAGTGGAAGAGTAATTAGAACAGAAACTGATAAAGGAGTAAGTGTGTTTTTAGACATGAGATTTGGAGAAGACAGATATAAAAAATTTTATCCTAAAGATTTTAGACCAGAAAAACTAAAAGAAATTGAAGAAATAAAAAAAAGAATTGATGAATTTTTTAAATAAAAAAAATTAATTTGGCAAATTATTTAATTCATCAGTTCCTAACGCAAAATTAGTACATTTAAAAGATGCTGGCAAAACAACATTAACAGTTACACCATTTCTTAAAAAAGACAAATTTACATCAAACTTCATAGTAGTCCCTGTGGTACATGGTTCGTTAGATATAATTAAAAAATTCTTTTCAGCACCAACTGCCAAATTGTTTTTGTTTGAGAAATATTGTCCAAATCCATTTATTGAAATTGATCTAACTTCAAAAGTTGATCCAGTATTATTTTTTAAACCAATTAAATAATTACCATCTGGTTTAGCTAATGCATTTAGCACACCAATTTCTTTTGATGCACTTGAAATTTCATCACCTTTTGAAGATGTTTCAGCTGACCCAGGAATACCAACAATTAAAACTACTGCAATTAATGCAATAATAATTATAACTGCAACAAGAACTAAATATTCAATTGTTCCTTGCCCTTTAACAAATTTATTTAATTTTGAATTCACTTAGATACACCCCATATAAATACTTTACATATTCAAATTCAAAGATATATAAAAAGGTTACTAAAAATAATCAAGAAATAATTAATTTTGTTTTTTTAAAAAATTATTGCTTATTAGGATCTTCAGATAAATTTTTTAATTTTACTCTAATATCATTTAATTCTAATTGATATTGTTCATTTAATCGACGATATGTTGTCTCATCAACCTGTTGCTTCATAAACGATTGTTCAATTGAAACAATTTTTGATTTAATTTCTTTTGCTTGATTTCTTAATTTTTCTTCAACATTTTCTTCTTGAACAGGTTTTTGTTCTTCTTGAGATAAAATATGTTTTTCAACAACAATTTTTTGAGATTTTGAATTTAATAAAAACATGATTAAAAAAACAACAATAACAATTATTACTAAAAGGAACAAAGCAATTATTAGAAAATTATCTTCAAAATATAAACCATTTATTTTATTGTCTTGAGAATTCATTTCATTAATAATTTCATTAGAATCAACAGACTCTATTGGAACAACGACTTCTTTTGGTAAAGGTAAAGAATAAGTTAACATGATGTTTGCTATTTTTGAAAAAATAATTGGATTTTCAATTTTTACAACTGGAGAAACATCAATTATGTTTGCGTCTTTATTTAGATTAATCTTTAAATAAAATTTTGATAAGCCGGCATATTTTTCTTCAATTTTATCAAAATTTAAAATATTTATATTGTTAACAACTGTTAGAGCTTTTGATTTTGCAGTACCTATGAAAACTAAATAATTGTTGTCAAACATTGCATCTGAATTCCATTTAAAGTCAGACATTAAAAATACTGTTTTTAATTCATCTTGAAAAAGTAATTTTGGGTTTAATCCATTACACCCAGCAATAATATCATCCCGAAGAATGTTTGTGGTAACTGAAATGTGATAAGTATTTGTATCTACAAAGTAAGTAATTGAAAGAGAACTTAAGTCAGGTGTTGAAATATCACATACGGCAAAAACTAAAGAACACAAGAAAAATAAGAATGAAAATAAACTTAGTAATCTAAATATATTTGTATTCATCAAAATATGAACGCCACCATAATATAAAAATGTTTTCGTAAATGTTAAATAGATTTAAAAAGATTAAACCACTTATTGCTACATAACACGATTAAAAAGATTTTTAAACAAAATCAAATTAACTGGAAAAAAATTAAATAGAAAATTATTTTTTTAATTTAGTTTTTGGTTTTAAAAAAACAAAATAAAAAATAATTATTAAAACAACAATTACTGGCACAATTATTATTAGTTCGTTAGGAGTTATATTTGAATCAAATAATCCAAAAAATGCAGTTGATGAAAGAGAAGGAACTATGTTTTCTTTTACTTGAATTTGAGTTGAAATATTAGTATCTTCATTAACTGGTTTAATTAAATCTGTTTGATTTGGAGAAACTATTTGTTTATTTGAATCAATTGAAATTGATGAATTTGAATCTAATTTGTTTGAATCAACATTTTCCATAGGCGCGTGTGAACCAGATCCGCCGCCACCTCCCCCACCAGATGAAGCTGCAGGAGTAACTGTTGCAACAGGAATAACAGGCGCAACATATGAAGGATTATTTATTTTTAAAACAAATGATTCTTCTTTTGTAAAACCTAGTTCATTTTCTATTTGAATTGTGATTATATTTTCCCCATTTAAATCAAAAGTTATTGGCGAGGATAAATCAAAAGCTACCCAATCAGATGAGCCAATTTTGTATTTTCCTTTTGTAAGACAAGGCACAACTATGTCGGTTGAACCAAAACAATCAAACACAATTGATTGACTTGATGAATAAGTTTTTTCAAAATTAAAGTCAGTTAGAATAAATGGCCCATTCACTTGCATTGGTTCATTTGAAACATCAAATTGATGAGATTCGGTTTGATTATTACTAAAAGTTAAATTAAAAGATTTTGTTCCACTAGTTTGTCCATTTATAGAAAAAACAACAAATCCATTTTCTAATTGTTTTGTTTGTTCATCAACTGTGAAGTCTGATGAAGAAAGTGTAACTTCTAAAGCATCTACATCTGTAAAAATATAAATTTTTTGAAAACCTGTTGAGAAAGCAGTTATGTTTGGAGTTTCTGGATAAAATGAAATGTCTGATAAAGCAAATGAAAATGAAAGAAGTAAAATAATTATCAAGAATAAAAATATTCTTTTCATACAAATATAATGATAGAAACAATTTATAAATTTAACTAATTAGAGTGAATAAGTGAATTAATTGTTTGAATCAGAAAAATTAGAATCTAAATTAGAATCAAATTCACTTGGAACAGTTAATTCATTAGAATCTACTGGTTCAATAGGTGATTCACTTTCAATGTTTAAATCTTGTGCTTCAAAATTATTAGCGTCAATTGGTTCAACAATTAATTGGTCAACATTAGAATCAACTGGTTCCTCAACTAATTGTTCATCATTTAAATCTATTTCATTTGAACTAACAAGTAATTCAACTGGTTGATTAGATTCACTTAAAAAATTACTATCCATTTTACAATAATTTCCAGCTAATGAAGAAACAACACCATTTGGACAATTAAAATTATTTACAGTAATTAAACCATCATAATTTCTTAAATTTTTAATAGTTCTCCAACTCCAATCAGGGAAAAATGAAAGTAATGAATCAACACTTTGTTGATTAGAACAATACATTTCAACAACACCATTTGGATTTGCTGGCGCAGTATAATCAAACCATTTTCGTGGAGCAGAGTTAACACAAGGTTGAGACACACCATTATAGATACATCGATCAACACCAACTATGTACCCGCCATCATAAGGATTATAATTTACATCAGAATCAAAACAACCTGACCAGTTATATTTGTCTCTTGAAGAATCACAAAATAAAGCACCATTTGCTGGATTTTTTGAAGCATCAGAATCAGCAGCAGTTAAAGTATAATCTGGATAATAAACAGCATTAATATCACAAGCATTAACATCATCTAAATTAAACGAAACACATGCTCCCCCAACACAACCAGCAGGACAATAAAAGTCAGTAGATCTTACAAAATAATTTCCTTCAATATAAAATTCACGAACATAAGAATCACTTAAACAATAATCGTCAGACAAACTAAATGGATATAAAATAGCTCCTGGAGGAGAAGCGTCAGAAGGGAAAGCATCAGAATAAGATCTAGCTAATGGATAATTACTATCTTCCCCACCAATAGTGAAACCTTTTGTAAAATAATTTAATCCATCAATATCAACACCATTTGAACAAGAAAATCCATCAGAAAGGAAAACATT
>JAQUZG010000036.1 GCA_028691435.1 Candidatus Iainarchaeum sp. | reverse complement strand
CGGCGAGAGTATAATATTACCAGTGTAGTTACTCTCTTTTGAACTCAGTTTCCTTTAAAAAGAAAAAAAGGTGAACTTAGTTATGAAAGATGAATATAACAATGCTCAATATGAGCGAAAATTAAATCTAATTTTACAAAGAATCGATCCAAAAACATATGGATACGAAAAAAGAAGAACAGTAAAAAATAATCTAGAACCTGGTCCATTAAATCTAACACAAAAAATAGGGAACTAATTTTAAAATATTATAAAAAAATGCAAAACGAAAATATCTCACACGCAAGACGACACAATGTTCTTGGTGTACTAGGTAGATTACTGGAATTTTTAAATACTGATTTTGATACAGCAACAAGAGAACATTTTGAAGAATTACTAACAAAAATAAACAAACTAAATATTGGTCCAGTAACTAGACAAGATTATCTGAAAAAATTAAAGCAATTAGATAAATGATTAAACAATGGTGATAAACCCACAGACAGAACAAGAAAAATAAAAACATCAATTGGAAAAAAAAACAGACTTTTTGTTTAAACAAGCGTGTAAATTTTCTATTATTTCTTTTTTGTCTTTAAAGTGACTTAAATCAATCCATAAAGTTAAAATAATATCAAACTTTTTATTTAAATTCTTAACATCTTTTATATCTAATTTAATAAAATCAACTTTTTTACAATAGTTTTTATTGTTTTTGATTAATGAATATGTAAGATGAGGTGTATTTAATGGATAACAAAATATTTGAAAAATTTTATAATAAATCCCCTGAGGAGAGATTAAATATTGTAAAACAATATGCTAATTTAAATGATGAAGAAACTAATTTAATCAAAAAACAAGGTCCATTAGATATAAAAATTGCTGACAGATTAATTGAGAATGTAATTGGAACATATCCTTTACCTCTTGGAATTGCAACAAATTTTTTAATTAATAAAACTGAATATATTATACCAATGGCTATTGAAGAACCATCCGTAGTTGCAGCTGCATCATATGCAGCTAAGTTAACTAGATCCAGTGGAGGTTTTACGGCATGGGCTGATGATCCAATTATGATTGGTTTAATTCAATTAGTAAATATACCAAATATTGATATTGCAATGAAAGAAATTGAACAACAAAAAGATGAATTAATAAAATTTATAAAAGATTTAGATCCATCAGGGATAGAAAAATATGGTGGGGGGGTAACTGATATCCAACCTAGAAAAATTGAAACTAAAAGAGGTCAAATGTTAATTGTGAATATTTTAATAAATGTGAATGATGCTATGGGGGGAAATATAATTGATACTACTACTGAAGCATTGGCCCCAAAATTAGAAGAGATTACAAAAGGTGATGCTAGATTAAGAATAGTGTCTAATCTTGGAATATATAAAAAAGGATATGCAAAAGCTACTTGGACTAAAGAAGAATTGGAAAAATCAGTGAACGGGGCTTATTCAGGGGAAGAAGTTGTTGAAAGAATATTGGATGCTTATGAATTTGCTGAAGCTGATCCTTTTAGGTGTGTAACTCATAATAAAGGAATTATGAATGGGGTAGATGCAGTAGCTGTAGCAACTGGGAATGATTGGAGAGCAGTAGAAGCAGGTGTCCATGGATATGCATCAACTAAAAATGAAAAGTATTCATCATTAACTAAGTATTTTAAAGATTCTGATGGAAATTTAGTTGGTGAAATTGAATTACCAATTGTTGTAGCGACTTTTGGAAGTGCTACTACAACACATCCTTTGGCGCCAATTTCAAGGAAAATAATGAAGGTAGATAAAGCAAAAGATTTATCATCAATAATTGCAACCGTTGGTTTGGCACAAAATTTTGCTGCATTAAGAGCTTTAGCAACCGAAGGGATACAAAAAGGGCATATGAAATTACATGCAAGAAGTTATGCATTTATGGTTGGTGCAAAAGAATATGAAGTTGATAAAGTTGTACAAAAGATGTTAAGTGAGAAAAAAGTAAAACTTGATTATGCAAAACAATTTTTAGATGAGATAAGGAATGAATAGGTATTTTACATATGGTCCATAATAAATTTTCAAAATTTTATTTAAAAACTCCAGATGAACGGTTAAAAATAATATCTAAAAATTTAAATAATAATAATTTAATTCATTTTTATAGACCTAATAAAAATTTTGATAATAAATATGTTGATGAATTATCTGAAAATGTTTTTTCATATTTTCCTTTACCTTTAAGTGTTATTCCTAATTTTATTGTGAATAATCATAGTTATATTGTGCCAATAGTTACTGAAGAAAAAGGTGTAGTTGCTGGTGCATCAATTGGTGCAAAATTATGTTCTTCAACAGGTGGATTTAAAGTGAAACATGATTCACCCATTATGACTGGACAAATTTTTTTACGTCCAAACAAGATTATTTCGAAAAAAATTATCAAAGAAATAATTAAAAATAAAAAAAATTACTTAAATAAATTAAATAATATTTCAAAAACAATTTTAAAAGATGGAAAAAAAATTGATGATATGGGCATTAATAAAATTAAAACGAAAAAAGGAATTAGAATATTGGTTGAATTAGATATTTTTGTAAATAATTCAGCAGGAGCTAATACAACAATGCAAGTGTGTGAAATTTGTTCTCCATTTTTTGAAGAATTATTAAATTCTAAAGCTTTATTGAAATTACAAAAAAATCTTGCATTAAAACGCCTTGTTAAATCTAAAGCTATTTGGGCTAAAGAAGAATTAGAAAATAATATTTATGGTATTTCAGCAAAAAAACTTATTGAGAATATATTAGAATTACAAGAATTTGCCAAAGTTAATATTGAAAGGGCATGCACACATAATAAAGGAATTATGAATGGAATTGATGGGGTAGCTGTGGCAACTGGGAATGATTGGAGAATTTTAGAGTCGGGGATTCATGCTTTTGCAATTCGAAAAGGAAAATATTCACCATTAACTAACTATAAATTAGATAAAAATAAAAATTTAGTTGGTGAAATTGAATTACCACTTGTAATTGGGATTGTTGGGGGTAGTATTGATAATAATCCATTTGCCCAAAAATCTCTTAACATTTTAGGAGTTAAATCAGCATTAGAATTGGCAGATATATTGGCGTCAGTTGGATTAGCACAGAATTTTGCTGCATTAAGACAAATGGCTCTTTCAGGAATGTTAGCTGGAGATATTAAACTTGAAAAAACAAAATACAAACATTAAATTTTTTAGTTTTTTTTCCAATTAAAGTTATATGTTTTAACTAATCTGTTTTTAACTCTAGAAACAGCTTGATATTCAGATATTAGTTTTATAGCATTTTTTGGATTCTTGAAAGCATCATTAAAAATCTCAACTTCACTTCCATCTTCATATGAGTTAGATACTACTTTTCCATTTGGACGTATAATTAAACAATATCCTCCTGTTTCTTTTGTTGAAATCGAAGTAATATTTAATTTATTTTTAAATTTTTGTTTTATCTTTTTTATATTTTCATTAAATACTTTATCATCAATTCTTAAAAAACTCCATTCTTCATCATCTTGACCTGCACCAAATTGAGTCATTTGATAAAGTTTCCAAACTCCTTTCTTTGGAAATCTTTTATCCATCCCTTGCTTTAATAACATATTCCCAATATTCTCTAAATCATAAACATTTTTAGAATTTACAACTGTTCCTACTTTTAATAATGTGTCTGGAAAATTTTTGTTTAAAAATTTTAATGTTTTAATAACTTTTGATAAATGATTTTTACCTCTTCTTATAGAACTAATTTTTTCATTTGATCCCTCAATAGGAATTGAAACATTTGTTAAAAATGGAGTTATTGCTTCTAAAGTTTTTAGTGAACAAGTTCCATTAGTTTGTAAATAAACTTCTAATCCTAAATCTATTTTAATTTTCTTGGCTAAATTCTCTATTCTTTTAACTAATAAAGGTTCTCCACCACAAAGAGTTACTGATTCTAATCCCGCATCCTCTTTAAATTTTTTTATTAAATTAAACCATTCATCAAGAGAATGTGATTGAGACATATTTCGAGGTGTTCCCCAACAACAAGGACAATTCATATTACATACTCCTGAGATCTCACAATCAATTGCTGGAACTTTTAAATTTATTTTTGTTGTCATAAGTATTATTATTTTAAATGGTTTTATAAATAATTATGTTATGGTTAGAAAAATTGGATTTATTGGTAGATTTCAACCAACTCACATTGGGCATATTAAAACAATTAAATATCTATTAAAAAAATGTGATGAACTTTTTATAGTAATTCCATCATTTCGATCATTTACAATTGAAAATCCATTATCAGGAAATGAATCTAAAAAAATTTTAATAATGTCATTAAAAGATTCAAATATTGATTTAAAAAAAATACATATTAATCTTGTGCGACAACCCAAATATAATAAATTACCTAAGCTTAAATATACCTATAATAAAATTAGAGATTTTGCTGGTGAAGAATTAGTAATATTCACAGCAAATAAAAATGTTTACTCAAAGCTAATTGAGAACAATATTAGAGTAAAGCTCTTT
Source organism: Candidatus Iainarchaeum sp. (assembly GCA_028691435.1). Lineage (GTDB taxonomy): Archaea > Iainarchaeota > Iainarchaeia > Iainarchaeales > JAAZKV01 > JABIDZ01. Next base: position 1,448 of record JAQUZG010000036.1, on the reverse strand, counting down.
AAAAGAATTATATCTTCGAAAGGAAAAATTTCAGCAACAAAAATTCGAGAACTAATTAGTAAAAATGAGAATATTGATTGTTTTTTAACAATTTCGGTAATAAAATATTTAGAAGATGGTAGAATTTATAATCGAATTAAAAATCTTTATAATAAAAAAAATTAATTAATGTGATATGATGGAAGATAAAATAATAGTGCTTAATCAACTTAAAAGAGAAGATCTATTTGATACTTTTTATTGGAAAAAACAAGTTGGTAAAAGATTTGTATTACAAATATCAAAAGGTTTGGTAGCTGAAGCTTCATGGTTTGCCCATTATAAAGAAGATGGAAATTTACAAGATTTTACAATAGAATTATCTTCAATGTCTAAATGTCCAATTAATTGTACATTTTGTGGTGCAACATCTCTTGATTCAACACCAAAATATTTAAGTGCTGAACAAATATTTTCACAAGCTAATTTTGTATTACAAGATTATTTAAAAAAATGTAATAATAAAGATGAAGTTTTAAAAAAATTATTTATCAGTTTTTATGGAATTGGAGAAACTAGTTTAATAGCAGATACTATTCTAAAATCAATTGAATTAATTAAAAATAAATATCCTACGTCACATTTTAATATTGCGACTATGGGTGCAAAACCTAATGAATTTGAAAAATTTGCAAGTATCCCTGATTTAATTACATTACAACTAGCTATTTATCACCCTTTAGATTCTGAAGCAAAAAAGATATTTGTTGGACATAAAAATTATTCAATTGATACAATTCTTTTAAATTTAAATAAATTTATGAAAAAAAACACATTAGCCCGAATTAGGATTAATTATGTTTTATTAGATAAGTTTAATGATGATACAGAAACTTTAGAATTATTAATTAAAAAATTAAAAAATAATCAATTGGATTTAAGTAGAATTGCAATAAAACTTTCATATCTTAACAATACTGTTACTTCCATTGAAAATAAATTAGAAAGACCTGCTAATGAAAAATATGATGCTTTAAAAAAATTCCTTGAAAAAAAAGAAATAAATTGTTATTTATTTGGAACAAAAGAAAATATTTTTATCAGTTGTGGACAACTTATTTCTAATTGTGTTGATAAATAATAATATCTTGTATTGAATTTTTATTATCTAAATCAATTACGACTAATTGGTGTCCGTTTTTTTTTTGTTCATTCTGAAACGGAGTATTGTGTTTGGACAATATTTGTTTCCAATGTATGATCATGGGACATTGATTAGGTAATAATATTCTCTTGTTCTTTTTCCCTAGTTTAAATGAGGATATGAAAATGTGTCGATCAAAGCATAAATTCAAAAATTTAAGATAAAAATAAATATTACTTTGATTATAATACATGATAAGGGTATTCTGAGTAAAAATATCAAAATTAAGGTAATTCCACTGGTATAACAACACCCGGCGAGAGTA
>JAQUZG010000035.1 GCA_028691435.1 Candidatus Iainarchaeum sp. | reverse complement strand
ACCAGCAAAAATAGAAGTTATAAATTGTATTCCAAAATATCCAGCATAACAAAGTATAATATATCGTGGAAATTTACCAACAAAACAACCAATAAAAAATTTAACTTTTGAATATTTTGATATTCCTGCAACTATTCCAATTAAATCAAATGGAAGTGGAGTAAATGCAAAAAAAGCAATCAGCCACATCCCCCATTTATCAAGTTTAGCCTTCAATTCGTTTAAATTTTGAAATTGTTTATTTTTTAATTTTTCAAAACTACTTATTCCTGCTAATCCAACAAAATACCCGCTCATTTCTCCAATTGCAGCACCAAGCCCAACAATGAATGCCAAAATTAATGGAGAAAGAATACCTAAACCAAAATAATCAATTGACGCCAAAGGGATTATTAAAATATCAATTGGTAAAGGTAAAAATAAAGTAGCATTGCCGATAATTGAAGCCATAAAAAGACCAATTGGCCCAAAAGCAATTAAAATTGATAAAAAATTTTCAAGCATACAAAAAATACAAATTAAAGATATAAAATACTTGTGTTTTGCAAAAATTTGAATAAAAAAGTTAAAACTAATAAATTAACTAAAAAAAATTAAATTTATTTAAATTCTTACGAATAAATCATCATTATAAATTTAACTAATTACAAAGTATATAGTTAGAAGTATAAAATAGTGATTTAAATGAAAATGAATTATGAAGAAATGTTAGATAGAGCTTATTTATTAATTCCAAAAGAAGCACTTAATCATGAAAGATTTGTTATACCTGTTGCAGAATCAATGATTCAAGGTAAAAAAACAATAATGAAAGGAATATCAGGATTAATAAAAGATATGCGAAGAGATGAAAAACATTTTATGAAATATTTAATGAAAGAAACTGGATTACCAATTACAAAAAATGGTAATCAAATAATTATTAATGGAAAACTTGGTGCAATTCAATTAAATAAAATAATTGAAAATTATTTTAAAGATTTTGTTTTGTGTGCTAGTTGTGGTAAACCAGACACAAAAATTTTAACTGAAAATGGTGCAAAAGTAATGAAATGTGAAGCATGTGGTGCAATAGCTCCAGTAAAGAATATTTAATGGTGAATTAATTGATAGTTGGTAAAAAACACGAAATTGATAACAGGGTTCTTCTTGCAGTTTGTGATAAAGAATATATTGGAAAAAAATTTGAAAATGAAAAATTAGAAATAACTATTTCTGAAAAATTTTATAATGGTCAAGAATTAGATAAAAATCAACTTATTAATTTAATGAATGAAAGTGATAGTATAAACTTGTTTGGTGAAAAATGCGTAAATATTGCAAAAGAAGAAGGATTAATAAGTGAAAAAAGTATAATTATGATTAACAATGTTCCACATGCGCAAGTATATAGAATGTGAATTTAAAAGGTGAAATAAAATGGCAAACTTTAATAGTCAAAAAAGAAAAAATACAATGATAAAAAAAACAAATCAAGCAAATCCTAGTCCTGATTTTGTTAATGAGGAAAGTTTTGAAAGAATGAGATTACCTAGAGAAAAAGATTTAGAACAATTAGCAATGGTAATGCAATTAATGGGAAGTAACCAAGTAAAAGTTTTGTGTATGGATGGAACAGAAAGACAAGTTAGAATTCCTGGAAAATTACAAAAAAAAGTTTGGCTAAGAGAAAATGATATTGTAATAATAAAACTTTGGGATTTTCAACCATCTAAAGGCGATGTTGTTTGGAGATACCTTGGAAATCAAGTTTCTTGGCTTAAAAGAAGAAATTTTTTAAACAAATTTCCAATTTAATTATTTTTAATTTCATTAACTGATTTTTATGGATAAACAAGATTATTTTAAAGACTTAAAAGATGAAAAAATCTTAAAGACTAGAGAAGTAAGAAAAATCTTTAATGATGTTTTTGATAAAGCAACAATGGATATAATTGTTGAATTTTCAAGAAAAAAAGTTATTGATGAAATTGAATTTTGTATAGCTACTGGAAAAGAAGGAAATGTATTTAGATGTAAATCTGGAAATAATTTTTATGCATTAAAAATTTATAAAATTGAAACTTCTGATTTTAAGCACATGATGGAATATATTACTGGTGATGAAAGATTTAAAGATGTGCGAAAAGATAAACTTGGAATAGTAAGTGCTTGGACAAGAAAAGAATATAAAAATTTAGAAGAATTAACAAAAGCAAGAATAAGAGTGCCATTACCAATTGCATTTAAAAGAAATTGTTTAATTATGGAATTTATTGGAACAAATGGAGAAGCAGCAAGAAAAGCAAAAGACAAACCATTTGCAGATATGGAAGAAAAATATGATTTAATTTGTGACTATTTAGCAAAAATGGTAAAAAGAAAATTAGTCCATAGTGATTTAAGCGAATATAATATTTTAAACAATAATGAAGAATTAGTTGTCATTGATGTTGGGCAAACTGTTTCAACATTACACCCAAATGCAAAAGAATTTTTTGATAGAGATGTTACAAATTTAGCAAAGTGGTTTAGTAAACATGGTGTGAAAACAGATTATGATAAAATGTATAAGGACATACAAGAAAAAAACAAAGAGAAAATAAAAACAAAAAAATTAATTAAAAAATAGGAAATCAGATTTAAGAAAAAATATATTAAATGAACATAATAAATTATATTTAGTGATTTAAATGATTGAAGATATAAAAATTCCAGAAGATAGAATAGGTGTATTGATTGGACCTAATGGAAAAGTTAAAAGACAATTAATGAAAAAAGGAAATGTGTTTATTGAAGTTGATTCTCAAACTGGAGATATTACAGTTGATGGAGAAGGTGAAAATTTTTACAAAGTCTGTGACGTAATAAAAGCAATAGGTAGAGGGTTTAGTCCAGAAAAAGCATTAAAGTTATTTGAAAATGATTATTTATTAAAAATTATTTCAATAAAAGATTATGTTGGAAAAAATAGTTCTGCTCAACAAGCAAAAAGAGGAAGAGTAATTGGAAGAGAAGGTTTTGCTAGAAACGAAATTGAAAGAAAAACAAATTCTTTTGTTAGTGTCCAAGGAAAAACAGTTGCGATTATTTCACGAGTTGGTGATCTTGAAGCAGCAATGAAAGCTGTTGAAATGCTACTTAAAGGCGCAAAACACGAAACAATGCAACATTATTTAGAAACAAAAGACAATTCACGATTTGAATTATAAATAATAAATTATTTGTGATTTTTTATTATTTTTTTAAAAATCATAATAAAGGTTTATATACCTTATCGCTATTCTATTTTTATAATTGGTGAGTTAATGGTTGACAAAATAATAGAAAATGAAATAAAAGAAGCAGAAAAATTGAATAAAGAGTTCAAAGAACACTCAGTTGCCGAATTTTTTAAAAAAAATAAACAAATGCTTGGTTTTTATGGTCCTGTTAGAACATTAACTATGGTTGTTCACGAATATGTGACTAATTCTTTAGATGCTTGTGAAGAAACTGGAATTTTACCAGATATTGATGTTAAAATTGATGAACTTGGAAAAGAATATTATGAAGTTACTGTTACAGATAATGGTCCTGGAATAAGTCAAGAAAATGTTGGAAAAGCATTTGGAAAATTACTTGCAGGAACAAAATTTCATAGACTAATCCAATCAAGAGGACAACAAGGAATTGGATGTTCTGGATGTACTATGTTAAGTCAAATGACAACAGGAAAGTCTTCAAAAATAATTACTGGTCAAAAAGGAAAAAAACCAATTTCACTTGAAATAATGATTGATCCAAAATCAAATTCTCCAAAAATTACTAATTTTAAAGAACTGGAAAAACAATTCCAAGGGACTGCTGTTCAAGCAAAATTTAAAGAAGTAATTTATAGAGATTCAGAACAAGGACCACTTGAATATTTAAAAAGAACAGCTGTTGCTAACCCACATTGCCAAATTACATTAAGAGATCCTTCTGGACAAAAAATCACATTTAAAAGAACAAGTACTAAATTACCTGAAGCATCACAAGAAGTTAAGCCTCATCCAAAAGGAGTAAGTGCAGATGAAATATTAAATATGGCAAAAATAACAAAAGCTAGAACAATTTCAGGATATATAATAAATGATTTTGATAGAACTGGAGCAAAATCACTTGAAGAAATAAGAAAAAAAGTTAATTTTGACCTAAACAAAGACCCAGCAAAAATTACTTGGGAAGAAGCAGAAGAAATTGCAAAGGCATTCAAATCAATAGATTTTATTGCCCCTTCAACTGATGCACTTAGACCAATTGGAGAAGATCAAATAAAAAATTCTCTATACAGTATTGTTAAACCTGAATTTTTAACTGTTTTAACTAGAAAACCTGCTGTTTATTCTGGAGGATTTCCATTCCAAGTAGAAATTGCAATTGCTTATGGTGGAGAAGCGGGAAGAGTACTTACTGATGGAACAAAAAAATTTGAGATTATGAGATTTGCAAACAGAGTACCATTACCTTTTGATGCTGGAAACTGTGCATTAACACATGCTGTACAAGGAATTGATTGGAAAAGATATGGAATAAAAGATGCAGAAAATTCTCCAATGACAGTTTTTATTAATTTTATTTCAGTACATATTCCTTACACTGGGGCTGGAAAACAAAGTGTAGCTGACGAAGAAGAAGTACTTGAAGAAGTTAGACTTGCTTTGATGAATACTGGAAGAAGAGCAGGAATATACATATCACACAAGAAAAAAGATGAAGAAAACCAAATGAAAAGAAAAATGTTTTACAAATATATTCCAGAAATTACTAAAGCATTAACTGAAATGACAAAAACTGATGAATCAAAATTGAAAGAACAAATGCAAAAATTAGTTCTTGAAAAATTGCAATTAGATGAAGCAAAAGATAAAGAAGAAATGGAAAAACTTGAAGAACAAATGAAAAATGATGACAAAAGTTCTTTTGTTGAAACAAAAAAGAAAAAGGTGAAATAAAATGGCCATGAAAAAACCAATGGAAGCAATAAAACAAAAAGAAGAAGATACACCAAAAGAAATCGTAAGAAGAATAAAAAATACTGCTGAATCAATGGTTAAAGAAATAAAAAATAATCAAGACCCTAGTTTCACTACAATGCAAAGAGGAAAAAGTAATGTTGAATGGGATGAAGGAAAAGGATTTTTGGGACTTGGAGAAAAAACAATTACTAGAAATTTTTTAAATGTTGCACATGCAAGAAAATTCATGCAAACAACTTTAATTATGTCAAAAGCAAACGACTATTTATCTCACAATAAAACTGCTTCTATTCGTGAAATTTATTATGAATTAAAACACACTATTGAAGGAACAAAAGAAAACACTTTTGAAGGTCAAGATGAAAGTGATCCAATTATTGTTGATTTGGAACATAGTGTAAATACAATTAGAGAAAAATTAAATTTACATGCTAATCCAAAAGGAACATTATATGGAAATATTACATTAAAAGATAAAATGCATAACAACGATAAATTTAATGCTGCAAAACTTGGTCGTGGCGGATGGAGTATCATGTCTAGACTTGAACCAGAAGAAATTGAAATTGTTGAAAGTGATGCAGAATATTTGCTTGTAGCAGAAACTGAAGCAATGTTTGAAAGACTTATTGAAGAAGGATTTCCAAAAGATAATAAATGTTTATTAATTGGAACTGGTGGACAAGCAGCAAGAGGAGCAAGAAGATTAATTCATAGAATTCATAAAGAACTTGATTTACCTACTTACGTTTTCACAGATGGTGACCCTTATGGATGGTATATTTATTCAGTAATTAAACAAGGTTCAATGGCTTTAGCTGCACACTCTGAATTCATGTCAGTACCTGAAGCAAAATATATTGGAATGACACTTGATGATGTAACGACATACAAACTTCAAAGTGTAACTGAAAAAATGAAAGACGGGGACGTAAAAAGAGCAAAAGAAATGATGGCTTATCCTTGGTTTAGTTCTAAAGAGTGGCAAGCACAATTAAAAAAAGCAATAACTGAAAAAATCAGAATTGAACAACAAGCTTTAGCAAACAGAAGTTTAGAATTTGTTGCTACACACTATTTACCTGAAAAAATTAGAAATAAGGATTT
>JAQUZG010000034.1 GCA_028691435.1 Candidatus Iainarchaeum sp. | reverse complement strand
TTATTCAACAAGTAAAGCAGGTTTTGTTGGAAATGCTGATTTTGCTTTTGCTTCAGCAGATGTTTCAGCTTTAATTATTTCAACAACTCCAAATTCTTTTTCAAGTTCAGTTTTTGCATCAAGAAGCATTTGATATTCATCAAATTTTTTGATTTCAAAAAAGTCTGTGTATTTTGAAATTATTGTTTTTAATAGAGTTTGAATTTCTCCACCATGACTTTTCATTTCATCATTAGCCATTAATGCTTTTATTGCGATATTAAAATCTGGTCGCTCTTTACATGCATCTTGAACAATTGAAAGTGCTGTCCATTTCCAATCAGGAGCAACAAAGATTTTTACTTTTTTTATTTGTTCAATTTTTGCTAGTTCCTTGATTTTTAAAATATCTAATCTCAAAGACGAAACAACCATTTCTATTTTTTCAAGTTGTTCATCAATTTTAGATTCATCACATTTTGGCCAAGTTGCAACCGAAATAAAATCTTTATTTCCAATTTTATGCCAAAGTTCTTCTGCAATGTGTGGACAGATTGGAGCTAACAATTTTAAGAAATTATTTGCAGTTGATTTTGAAATTTGTTGATTTTCAAAATATTCAAATAATTGTCTTAGTTTAATTATTGCTAAATTATATTTGAATTCTTCAATATCAATTGTTACTTCTTTTATTGTTTTATTTATTTTTGATTGAATACCTTTTGAATCAATAAAATTTTGATCAAAAGTGTTTTTTTCAAAGTATTCAAAAATTCTCATTATTATTTTTAATGACCCTTGTATCCCCTTATCTGACCAGTCCCGTGCTTTGTCTGGAGAGGCTAGTGAAAGAAGGAAAAGTCTAGCAGTGTCAATTCCATATTTTTCTGAAACTGTTTCTGGTGCAATTACATTTCCTTTTGATTTAGACATTTTTATTCCACCTTCACCACCAAGCATTCCTTGATGGAATAATTTTTTTGCAGGCTCTCTAAAATTTATTAATCCTAAATCCGCCAAGAATTTTGTATAAAATCTAATGTAAATTAGATGCATACAGGCATGTTCCGCTCCACCAATATATTGATCAATTGGACACCAATAATTTGCTTTTTCACTATCAAAAATTTTTTCATTGTTTTTTGAATCAGCATATCTTAAATAATACCAAGAAGAATTTACAAAAGTGTCCATCGTATCAGTTTCCCTTTTTGCTTTTCCCCCACATTTTGGACAAGATGTATTTACCCAATCTTGATTTGTTAAAAGTGGATTACCTTCACCAAATTTAACTTCTCGAGGAAGAGCAACAGGCAAATCTTTTTCTGCAACTGCTACTGCTCCACATTTTTCACAATGCACAATTGGAATTGGTGTCCCCCAATATCTTTGTCTTGAAACACCCCAATCTCTTAATTTGAAATTTACTACTCGCCTTCCTTTTCCTTCACTAATTAAATAATCCGTTATTTTACTTATTGCTTCCTTACTATTTACACCAGTAAATTTATCAGAATTGATTAAATTTCCCTCTTGCGTAAATGCTCTTGTTTCAGTAATTAATCCATCAATTACTTGTTTGATTGTAATATTATATTTTTTTGCAAATTCAAAATCACGTTGATCGTGAGCTGGTACTGCCATTACCATTCCAGCACCATAATCTGCAACTACAAAGTTTCCTGCATAAACTGGAATTTTTTCATTTGTTACTGGGTTAATTGCATAACTTCCAGTAAATACTCCAAGTTTATCCATTGTTTCTAAATCTTTTTCTGAAACACTATTTAATTGTTTTAAGAAATCTTGAACAGCATTTTTTTGTTCAGCTGTAACTAAGTCCCAAAGTTTTTTATGATGAGCTGAAATAACCATAAAAGTTACACCATAAATTGTGTCTGGACGAGTTGTAAAAATTGGCCAATTTTCATTGTTTATTTCAAAATTTATTTCTGTCCCGTATGATTTTCCAATCCAATTTTTTTGCATTGCTTTTGTTTTTTCTGGCCAATCAAGTCCATCAATATCATCATAAAGTTCTTCTGCATAAGCAGTAGTTTTGAAGAACCATTGTTTTAGGTGTTTTACTTCTACTTTTGTTTCTTCGTGTCTCCAACAGCATCCATCATGAACTTGTTCATTTGCTAAAACAGTGTTACAAAGTGGACACCAATTTACTGCACTTTCTTTTTGATAAGCAAGTCCTTTTTCAAACATTTTTAAAAAAATCCATTGATCCCATTTATAATAATCTGGAGAAGCAGTATTTACTACTCTATTCCAATCATATGTTATTCCAAGTGATTTTTGTTGAGAAATATAACGAGTAATTGATTTATTTGTATAATCCTCTGGGTGAGTATTACTTTTTATTGCTGCATTTTCTGCGGGTAAACCTAAGGCATCATATCCCATTGGGTGAAGCACATTAAATCCATTCATTAATTTAAATCTTGCATAAACATCACCAATAGTATAATTTAGAGCATGGCCCATGTGAAGTCCATCACCAGATGGATAAGGGAACATTTCAAGAACATAGTATTTTGGCTTGTCATTTTTCTCTACATTAAACAATTTATTTTCTTCCCAACTATTTTGCCATTTTTTTTCTATTTCAACAAAATTATACTCACTCATTTAATCACCCATTAAAAATTCTATTAACCAAAGAATTTATAATTCTTTAATTTAACTAGATTAGCAGTACTAAATCATTTTGTTCATAATTAGCAGGTATTTTTTCAAAAAAACTCTTTGTTTCTTCTATCCAAACTGGATTTAAAGAATAATATCTTTGATTTTTGATTAATATTTTTTCATCAACCATTTTTAATAAAATTAGAAATATTGCTTGACTTGAAATATTTTTTGATTTTAATTTACTAACCATTTTTTTTATTTGAATACATGAAAGATTTGGATGAAAAGCAATTATTGAAATTATCAATTCGCGAGTTGAGTGAGTTGAAAGAGACATATGCGAGGTTATTGGTAATTTTTTGAAAGGCAAGTTATCAAAACTGCAAAACATAATAATCTTTAATTTTTTTTATTAATAAAGCTTGTTAAAAAATAATTTAGTATACTTAAAAAAATTTAAATATATACTAAAATTTTAAAACATCCATATACAAAGAAATTAAATGTCTTAAAAATTAAATAAATTTGAGCTTTCATTAAAGCGAAAGAATTAAATAAATAGATGGTTTCATTTTATTGGTCAAAATGCAAAAAAAAGTTCAAATTGTACTCATGGGTTGGGAGTATGACAGAATAATGTATGGTTTAAGAGAAAAGCCACCAAATAAAATAATTTTTATTTCTTCAGATGCTAAAAAACTCCATAACCCAAAATGGGGCGAAACAACAAATTCAATTGCAGAAAAAATAAGAGATGAAGTTAAAATTTTCATGAATTCAGAAGTTCTCTATTTTAATTATCATGATATGGAATCTTGTCTTGATGAAAGTATAAAACTTGTTCAAAGACTTTGTAAAGATTATGAAACAATTGATGTAAATATTTCTGCTGGAACAACTTTGCTTAAAATGGCAATGATTATGGCATCACAATATTATCCAATAAATTTATTTTATGTCATTCCTCAAGAATATACTCATCCTTGTGAGATAATTACGAAAGGTGCCAAAGGACTTGTTGAACTTCCAACAATAAATTTAAAAAAACTAATTAATTTAAGCCCAAAACAAAAAGAAATATTTTTATTAATTGAAAATTATAAAAAATCATTTACTCAAATAACTAAAGAATATGCAAAATTAAAAAGCATAAAATTAACAGAAGACAAAACAAAAACATTAAAATCATGGTTATTTTATCACACTAAAAAACTTGATGCCCAAGGTTTAGTTAATTTAAAATTAAATGAAAAACAATTATATCTTTCTTTAACTAAAACTGGTTCTTTTTTAAAAAAGATTTTACAAAACGAATCTAAAAAAAATGAAAAAGAACAAACTAAATTAAAAATAAAAAAGAAAGAAATTAATGAAGTATAAATTTATTCTTTTTTTATTTCATCTTTTTTTACTTCTTCTTTTTCTGGTCTCATTTGTGGGAAGAAAATTACATCTTTTATAGTTGCCGAATCTGTTAAAAGCATAACAAGTCTATCAAGACCTAACCCCATTCCACCTGCTGGAGGCATACCATAACCAATTGCTTCAAGGAAATCATCATCTTTTGGATGTTGTTCGCCTTTTGCTTTACCTTGTTCTTTTTGTTCTTCAAAAAATTGCTTTTGAAGAATTGGATCATTTAATTCAGAGTAACCATTACAAAGTTCATGACCATTAATGTAACATTCTGTTCTTTCAATTAAATTTACTGGATCAGCTCTAGATGGCTTACATAATGGAGTTGTTTCTTTTGGATATTCTGTCACCCAAGTAGGTTGTATTAATTCAGCTTCGCAAAAGTGTTCAAATAATTCTGCAATTAAAAGTCCTTTCTTTTTCATATCTTCATCGATTTCAAGACCTTCTTTATGTGCAATATCAAGTAAATCTTCAAGACTTAATTTTGTTGCATCAGCATTTATTTTTTCATTTAATGCATCAATCATATTAATTCTTTTCCAAGGAGTGGCTAAAGAAATTTCTTTTCCTTCATAAGTAATATCTGTTGTGCCTAAAACATTTAATGCAATAAATTCAACCATTTCTTCAGTTAATTTTATCATATCATCTAAGTCTGCATAAGACCAATAAAATTCAGACATTGTAAATTCAGGGTTATGAGTTTTATCAACATCTTCATTTCTAAAGTTTTTACAAACTGTATAAACTTTTTCAAATCCACCAACTAAAAGTCTTTTTAAATAAAGTTCTGGAGAAATACTTAAATAAAAAGTTGATTTCCAAGCATTACTTACTGTTGTATAGGGTCTAGCACTTGCTCCACCATAAGCTGGTTGAAGAACTGGAATTTCAACTTCTAAAAAACCTTGTGTATCAAGATATTCTCTCCAAGCAGAAATTATTTTACTTCTTAAAATAAAAACATCTTTAACTTCTGGATTCATTATTAAATCTAAATATCTTTTTCTTTGACGAATTTCCACATCTTGTAAACCATGATATTTTTCAGGCAAAGGTAAAATTGATTTTGATAACATTTCAAGTCTATCAACCATTACACTTAATTGTCCTTTTTGTGTTCGATAGATTTTACCAACAGTTCCAACAAAATCTCCAACGTCAATTAAATCAAGTAAAACAAAAACTTCATCAGGAGTTTCACCTTTTCTAAAAAAGAATTGAATTTCATCTGTTGAATCTCTAACTTTTAAAAATGCAATTGCTCCAAAAGATCTCTTAGCCATTACTCTACCAGCAACATTAACAACTTTACCATATTCTTCATTTTTAAGTTCAGTAAATTCATCATTTAAGTTAATTACATAATCTGAAATTTCAAATTTGTAAGGATAAGGATTTATACCTAAATCAATTATTTTTTGTAAATTATCTTTTTTTGCTTTAATCAAGTCATTTTCCATAATAGAATTAGAGACAAAAAGAAATATAAATAATACTTATTAGTTTAAATTTCTTCAATTAGTTTTTTTAAATTTTCAAAATAAGATAATTCTAAAGAAAAGGGAGTTAATAAATTTGCATATGCAACTGATGCATTAACCCTAAAATATTCTTCTTTACTTTGAATAGTTGATGAATATTTTAAAGAATGTACAAACTTTGAATAATTATTAATTCTTTTTTCTATTAGACTAATATGAGATAAAAGAAATTGTTTAACTTGAAATGGACTAAGATTATTTTTTTTTGCAAGTTTAGCTATTTCACTAAATACATATATTCTTGACTTTTGATTATTTTTGTGATCCATTTTAGAAAACGTATTTAAAAAAGAAAACATATTTTCTTTAAAATTTGGATCTTTTATTGAAAAAATATCATCAATTAAATATTTTCTCATTTCAGCTTTTACATTAGGGTGCATCCAATCAGCATCTACACCAGAAAAATGTTTTGATTTTAAAAAACCAACATTTCTAGAATATCCTATTGCATTATTTCTTCTAATTGATCTTTTTAATCTAGATTCAAATAATTCAAAATGAAATTGCGGCGAATCAGTTTGCTTCAAACCCCTTTTAGATCTAATACCTGCTTGTTGTTTAATTCTAGAAGCAACAACTTTTCTTGTCAAATTTTTAGAAGCAACTTTTGAAGTTTTAGATATTTTTGAATTTCTTTGAGTAGGCATTATAGAATAAAGACATAACCTTATTTAAATTAAACTAATT
>JAQUZG010000007.1:32231-34903 GCA_028691435.1 Candidatus Iainarchaeum sp. | reverse complement strand
TTGTTGATTTTTTTATAACAAGGATGTTTTTATTAACATCCTGTTGTGATTGTGTTTGTTGTGCTGCAACCATTCTTATCGCTTGTTTTTGTGTGTCTTTCTATATTTATTCCTTTTTATGTCATTATTTTCACTGCTTGTGCAAATGTTTGTTGTGAGATATCTCTATCTTGTTGCATTAATTCTTTTTCTTTTTATTATTTTTACTTTTTTTAGTTGAATTAATTAAATCTTGAACTTTTTCTTTGTTCATAAATATAATAATTCCGCTAATTATAATAATTAAGATTATTACAATCAACAAAGTCAGAGATACTGAATTTGAAACCCAAAATGTTGCTGAATTAAGATTTGTTTCAGCACTTTCAAAATCTTCAATTTTTATATTATTAATTGCAGAATTAAATTCTCCTTGTGCTAACATTCCCGCAGGAAAATATATTGGGATAGGTATTTGTGACATAGTTTCTTTAGTATTATTATATTTTGGTAAGATATTTTCAAGTTTTGTTGAGATTTGATTAATTTTTTCTTCTTGTAATTCTATCTTCGAGTTAGCCTCATTTATTTTTCCATCTTGTATTAATTCATTAGCTGTTTCTATATCCTTTATTCCTTGTTGCAAATCTTCTGAAAGAAGTTCATTTGGCAAAGTACTAATTTTATCTTCCAATGAAGCTAATTTGTCCACTGTATTTCCAACATTGTCGTGTGGGATATAATATTTGTCAAGTATATTACTAATGTTGATACTACACTCTTTTTTTATTATGTAAATTAAATAATTATTAAACTGTTTATCGGTTTCGAAAGTATCTTTTTTTGTCCCTTGCACTGTTTCATTAATTTTTATTACATGGTCTGGACAATATGTCTCAATTTCATCAACTATTGCAGAATTAAATGTTATGGTGTTTTGGCTGTAACTTAAAACTTCTTTTAGTTCTTCTTCTGAAAGCAAAAGAATATTTGCTTTTGCTTCATCTACAATTTCTTTGACTTGTTTTGTATCTAAATTATTTTCTCTCATTAACTTCATGGCCATATTTGTTAATGCTCCATTTGACCACCAATTATCAAAGGTTTCTCCATATGTGTTTAACATTGCACTATTAATTAGACCTCTTAAAAAATTTACTTCAAATAATTCTCCATCATATGCAACTAATCCAACTTTATAGTATACATCCCCATCTTCTAAAGAAAACATAAAGTTTCCATCAAGTACTTTATCTGAATGACTAATAAAATAAGCATTGTATTCTTGTGGAGAGTGTAATTTCAACGAACTTGATATTTTTGGTATAATTTGGTCAATTATTCCAAATTCATTTTTTGTTTTTTCATAATATATTTCTGGAATTGTTGCACTAAAATTATTTCCAGAATATGTTTTATTTTGGATTATTTCGTTTGGGTTTTGGTAGTCAAATGTTATTTCAACAGGATAATCTAAAATTATGTTAGCTTTGTAATCATCATAGCCTTTAGGGCAAAGGTCTGCTTCAACCATATCTGTTGAATATTGATTTAATGTCGGAAATGTAATTCTATATGGGTGATAATAATCATTATATGCTGGTTCTGGATTGCTATCATATTCTTTAGGATAACCTAAAAAGTCATCAGGAATACAGACATAATAATGGTCTGAATAAGCATAAACTGGGTATTCAAAATGATAATTTTCTTTATACCTAAAAGTTGTCATAAAATTTTCATCTAATTTATATTCAAATCCAATAGCATATTCTTCATTATATTCTATATCTTTTGTTCTAACTTCATAAACATCCCAACCTTCTTCAGAATAAGTTTTTTTTGCATTTACTTTTCCATAATTATCAAAAAAAGTTAAATTTTGAGTTTCTGAAGGCACATATAGTTCAGTTGTGAAAGCTGGTAAATACATTCCATAATCAGTAACTTGTATTTCATATTGATACCTGTAGGTAAGGCCAGCATTTTCATCAATAACAAATATTTCATGTTCAAACTCTTCATAAGCATAAACAAAAGATATTAAAATAAATAAAAGAAACAAAGTGAATAAAATTAGTCTTTTTGTATCCATATATATTACTTTTTATTGTTAAAGAAGTTTAAATATGTTTGTAAATTAGCTTTCCTCTTCTTCTTTCTCTTTAAAATCGTAATATGCCTTTTTAGCCGACTCAAATTCTTCTCCTTGAAGTTTTATATTATCCAAAAAAGAATCAGACTCTTTTGAAAAAGTTTTTTTAAGCTGTTCATCAGTCATTTTATTTTTTTTATTAAATTGGTTTATGTCCAAAGTCATATTCTGCATCTACCGAATCCCTTAATATAGTTTTTGGAAGGGTTATTAACTTTGGCTTATATACCCGCGCCGGGATTCGAACCCGAGTTACCGCCTAATTCTGATTTTTTAAGTTTTCTAGCCTTTGCGTAGCAATGGCTAAATTCCTTTTACTTGATTTTTTTTCAAAAAATCATGAGAAGGCAGCGTGCTTGACCGCTGCACTACGCGGGCATAATAATTTAGTTTATGATTTTGTTTATAATTTTATCTTATTTTTAAAATTATTTGATTTTTGTTTTCTAGAGTTTGTTTATTTGTTTATCCAATTCTTTCATTTGTTCACTTGTAGCAAATTCTTCACCACATTTTTCACATTTGTAATATGGTGAAT
>JAQUZG010000007.1:25423-32131 GCA_028691435.1 Candidatus Iainarchaeum sp. | reverse complement strand
GCAAAACCTACTGGTGTATCAACAATCAATGAATTAAAAAAATTTAAACCAATTTTTATTTCAAAAAGTTTTAAAGAAATTAATGAATTTATAAAAAAACTATGATTTCTTGAATGAATTATAACTGGATATTAAAGAAGTACAAATAAAAAAGATAGGAATTATTTTTTAGAAAATAATTTTGCGATTTGGACAAAATTTATTATTTTAGCTGGGCTTGAAGAATAAATTTCTTTGATTTTTATTAATTTTATTTTTTATGGCGTCTTATTTTTTTTATTTGTTTACTTCGTCTTAGTAATGCAGCTGAACTTAAATTTCTACCAATATTTTGAATATATTCTACTTCATAGGGATTACCTTTTCTAAAAGGCTTACTCGTAAAAATTGGAGAATTATGTAAATCAATTACTTTATTTATTGGAATTAAATCATCTAATGCTGATTCTAAACCATATTTTGATGCCTGTTTAATTTGTGATTTTGTTGCTGAACGCCAACCAATTGGTTTTTTTGTTTTAAAAACTTGCATCCATTTATTGTTTTTTCTAAACAATGGCTCAAGAGCAATTAGATTTATTGCTCTTTGTCCGTTTGAGCAATGAAAAAATGATAAGTCTACTTTACTATATCTTGAATTTGTTATTCCATTTTTAAAAAAGTGACTTAAAGAAAATCTTTCCTCAGCCAAAAAATCGTTTGATGTATGAAAAGCTCTTTTCAAAGAAAAACTTTTTTCATATTGTTGTGCAACCGCCATTAATTTTTTACCATTACTAACTGCAGAAATCATTTCTTTTAATGTTTGTTCTGGAAATTTAATTAAATCTGCATCTAAATTGATCATTATTTGTCCGCCTAATTCTCTTGCTTTATTTGCTCCGGATATAAATGATTCTCGTTTACCTAAATTTCTAGGGTGTGAAACAACGATTGCCCCTTTGTTTTTAGCAATTTTTGCTGTGTTATCTATGCTTCCATCATCTATTACAACTATTTCATGAATTATTCCTTTCTTTTTATATAAATTCAAAATGGATAATGTTCTAGGTAAAGATTGTTGTTCATTAAAAGCAAAAATAACCGCAATTACTTTTTCCATAATTAAGTTAGAAACAAAAATGTTTTTAATCTGATTTTGTATCTTGAGTTTAACTTTTCTATTGCAAATTTTTAATTTAGTTATACATATTATCGTACTTTTTGAGTTATAATTTGTATGTTGAGGCTTGGAACAAATTGATATGGAGTTTGAATGTAAAAACTTTTTTTATCTTAACTTCAACTATTCTTTTATGTTTAGAATTATACCTTGATTTAACTATTGCATAATCTCTCTATTTTGTTATTTAATCAATTCCTAAGATTTAACATCTATTTTTTTTAGTTTAAAAATATATTTTTGGTTTCGTGCTATTATCTAGAATAAGTATTTAGTTTAAAACTATTCATTCTTGCTACCTTTTGCTTTTTTCATATATTCGTTAATTATTAATTAGATTTTTTCTTTTTTGGTTTTTCTTCAACTAAAGACAATCTTTTCTCTAAGTCTTCTAAATTTAATATAGTGTCTTTACACCCATCTTTTTTAAGTAAAGAAGCTTGTGCAACTACTCCAGTTCCCTTAAGCATATCAAAAGCTAATAAAGCCTCATTAAAACAACAAACTCCAATAACTGCTTTAGGTCGTTTATCTTTAACAATATTTTTTATCATTGTTCCACCTGGAACAATAAAAATATTCTTGTAACCTAATTTTTCAGCAAGTTTAACAGCTTTAGTTAATTCACATTGACCACAATGTTTACAATGATAACCAGTTTCATCTTGTTCAGCTTTACAAAGTTTTGAATTTCTAGAACAATGTGGTAAAAACAAATATCTTTCTTTAATTGGAATTTTTTTATAAGCTTCTTCATACATTGCATTTCTTAATTCAATATGTACTTCATCAATTAATTTTTCTTCAAGGCCAATACTTTTTGCAATATCAGTGGCAGCTGTTGCCATGTTAAAATGCATTCCAGAATCAATCAAATTTTTTACTTTGATTCTAATTAAATCTTTCATTTCCATTAAGATAATTTCTATTAAAATGTTTATTAATTATTGCTTTTTGATTAAAAATTAGATTTATTTTTTTAAAAATTCTTCTCTAGTTAATCCGCTTTGTTTAATTATTGCATTTAATGTTCCTATTGAAACTGGATTATGATTAGGTATTGTTAATCTTCTATGTGGTTCATTTTTTTGTCGAATTATTAAATGACTCCCTGTTTGGTGATCTAATTCATAATCATATTTTTTTAAAATTTTTAGAATTTCTTGTCCTGACAAATTTGGAAGTCTAACCATAAACCTCAACCACTTCTTCAGTTATTGATGGTGGTACTGGTTCATTATGTTTTTTTAAACTTGAAATATATCCTAAAATCGCATCTTTAATATTTGTTATTGCTTCAATTCTTGTCTTTCCTTCACTTACGCACCCAGGTAAAGCAGGAACTGTTACAACAAAATTATTATCTTCATCTTCTTCAATAACAACTTTAAATTTCATAATAAACACCTAATATTATTAAAATCCATTCTTATTTTAAATTAAATCTATTTTTTAAAATTGATAATTTGAATTAAAATTAGAAAAATGTCGCTGGGCGGATTTGCACCGCCGATTTCCTGATTATGAGTCAGGCGATATAGCTACTAATCCACAGCGACTTAGCCTTTAGGAAAGGCTAGCGAAACTTTTATTTTGCGACTCTTTGAGTCGCATTTAATTAATTTTGATCAAACTTTTTTTTTAAAAGTTTGAGCAATCCTTCGAATTGCAAATTATTAAAGGCTAGCCAAACTTTTTGTATGTAACCCTTTGGGTTGCAAATTGTAGAGTTGTTTAATTTTTTAAATCTTATTAAAAGCTCAAAGAATTTAGTTTTGGAAAGGTTTTTAATATTCTTCTTTTTGTCTATTCTTCACTAATTGTTGTGTCAATTCTGCTTTTCATAGTTACTGTTTGTCCATGTATTAATACTCTATCAGCGTATCCTAAAAAAAGTGAAGTTTCTAGAACTCCAGGTATATTTTTAGCTTGATAATCCAAATCGTCTAAATCATAAACTTCATCAACTTTTACTTCAATAAAATTATTTCCAGTTTCACTCAAAACTGGTTGGTCATTTTTCATTTTGATTTTAGCTTCACCTAAATTCATAGCATTAAGCAAAGTTTTTTTAGTTGCAAAAGGAGTAATTTCAAGTAACAGATTATAATTTAATCTTTCAACAAAATTTTCTTCTTCACAAATTACAATTAATTCTGCTGATTCTTGGGCAATCATTTTGTCTCTAACTAAAGAAGTACTATCATTTGAAATATAATTAAAATCTTGATCTACTTGGTCAGCAAAATCAAAAGCTAAATCAACATCATTATCGTTTAATGAGCAAGTTGGTATTTTTAAATGAACACAAAGTTCACTAATCTTTAATGAAGTTGGAACAATTTTAATATTTAAGTTTGAATGTTCCAAATAAACAGCAAGTTTTTTTATAAAATTTTCAGTTAATTTGTCCGTTCCAAAAGAAATGATTGAATTGTCTTTTACATATTTTTGTAAAATTCCATCAATATGTTCATCAAGTAACATACATACAATTTGTTTTTGTTAAATAAAAAGTTAATGTTTGTTAATTTATTCTTTGTTGATAATTAATCCGCCAATATAGTTTTGTCTAAACACGAGTTTATCATTATAATATATTTTTTCTAATCCACTAAAATTCTTAATATTTCCAGTTAATTTATTTGTATATTTCCATTCTTTTTCTTTAAATATGTCAGGTCCACGATAAGGTTTATCAATTGAAATTTTTAATAAACATTTTTTTAAAAAATTAAAGGTTTGTAAAGCAAATTCCGTGTTTTCATGTAATTTTTCAATCATTCCACCAGAATAAGCCATTGCCCAAACTGGGTGATTATCTATTCTAACTATTTCTTGACCAGGTGCATTAAAAAAACCAGAATAACTGTCTCTATAATAAAAATTATTTTTTCTATATTCTAATTCTTTAAATCCACTTCTTTCTGATTTAATTTCTTTTATATTTGTTGATGCATAAGTGTTCTTTTTTGCTTGAACAATAAAATTTGCTAATTTTTTTAAATTAATTTCTTGTTTTAACATATATAAAAAATGTTTTTGTTAAATAAAAATCTAATGTTAATTTTTATGTATAAGCTTGTGGCGAGATTCGCACTCGCGACCGCGTCATTACCAATGACGTGCACCAACTGACTATGCTACACAAGCATTTTTTTTATTTCACTAACTTTAACAATTTCTTGTTTGCCTGTAGACAAGTCTTTAATTGTAATTTTCTTTTCTTTTAATTCATTTTCGCCAATGATTCCAATATAATTAAATCCTTTTTTTTCTGCAAAGTCTATGGCTTTTGAAATATTCATTTCTTTTAATGTTACTTCACAATTAATTCCTTCATTTCTAATTAAATTTCCAGTTTTATTTAATTCACTTTTTTTAATTCCTAAGCCAATTAAAAAAATTCCATCAAATTTAACTTTTGTATTTTGTTCCTTAAAATAATCAAATAATCTACTTACTCCAAAACTAATTCCAACAGCAGGAGTTTTTTGTCCGCCATACTTTTCAATTAATTTGTCAAATCGTCCTCCACCACCAACTGAAGGGCCATTATCCATTTTTACTTCAAAAACAATGCCAGTATAATATTCAAATCCCCTAGCAAGTCTAGCATCAAATTTAACAAAATCAAGTTTATTTTCTTTACAAAGACTTAAAAATTCTTTAACTTCTTTTACACCAACACTATCTATCCCAATTTTTTGTTCTATTGATTCTAATTTATTTTCATTAATTAATTCAACTAATTCTTTTCCATTAATGCCAAGTTCGTTAAGCATTTTTATAATTTCATTTTTATCTAATTTGTCAAGTTTGTCTAAAACTCTCATTACTTCTACTTCTTTTCCGTTAGCGTAAGATCCAATTAAATCGTTTAATAATTTTCTTGAATTAATCAAAATGACTGGTTTAATTTCTAGTTTTTTAAACACCTCTCTTGAAATAAACATTAATTCTAGTTCTGCTTCAAGACCCTCTACACCAAGTATGTCTGCATCCGCTTGTTCAAAAGCTCTATACCGTTTAGCTTGTGGTCTATCATATCTATAAACTTCTCCAATTTGGTATCTTTTAAATGGCATTTTTAATTGACTAGAAGATGCTACTCGCGCTAGCGAAGAAGTAAATTCAAAACGAAGTGCAAGTTCTCTTTCACTCTTATCTAAAAAATAATAAATTTCATCTTTAATTTGTTCGCCACTTGTGCCCTTAACTTTAAATAATTCAAAGTTTTCTACAGTTGGGGTATACAAAGGTAAATATCCATAACTAGCGTAAACTGATTCAATTTTTTCTTCAATTTGTTTTTGTAAAAGAGCATCTGTTCCAATTAAGTCTCTCATTCCTCTAACTGTTTGAATCATATTTACCACTCCTTAAAATAAGTATTAAGGCCGGGGCCGAGATTCGAACTCGAGTCCACCGGACCACAACCGGTGATTCTAACCACTGAACTACCCCAGCCAGCATTTTATTATATTTAATTAAAGCTTTGAAAGAATTATAAATCTTTTCAAAAGTGAATTTTAAAAATATTGATTTACACCGAGATAAAAAATTAGAATTATTCTTGATGAAGTAAATCACTTTTCATATTTATCTACTACCCTGTTGTTTTTTTAAATCTTTGTTATTGCGCTGTTCTTTACGGCATTGTCAAATACTCGTAAAACTAAACCAGTGCTAAAATTAACTTCTTTTGTTGTCAATTTTCTTGAAACAACAATTGCTAAATCTTCAACAGGAATTCTTGAATTTGCCGTTAATACATTCACAATTTCATTTAATGTAACTCTTTCTTTTTCATTTATGTTCTTTAAATAACTTCTCAATTTAACTTTGTTTACTTTTTTTATCATTGGTGCTTTTGTCGCAATAAAATTTCCACCACGTGGTTTAACTAATTTTCCAGGTTTCCCTAAACTTCTTGATTGAACAAACCCAACTTTTTTTTGAATTCTAAGCATTTTAATCCCTTAATCACATAATCCATCAGATTGACTACTTACTGGATTAACATTTACTGTTATGTTTGAACATTCTAAATCGACAGTAATTAATTCTTCTTTTGTAAAATTTTCATTTGTTATATTTAATTTGAGTTCGCCTTTTCGTTTTTCTCCATTAACACAAGTTTCACTTGTTTTTATAATAAATACTTTTTCATCATTTAATCCTAAATCATTATCAATACAATATTGTTCAGAATAACTATTGTTATCTAAACTAATTTGGTTAATTGAAATGTTTTCATTACTTTTATTTTTCAAAGTTAAAATTATGTTTCCATCTAAACTAATATAAGCACTTGTAACATTTATCCCGGCCCTACTATTTGCTGCAATTTTTGATGAGGAATCTTGTGAATCTTGTCCAAATTGCACATTGCCAGTAATAATCATTACAGCAACTAAAGCAATAATTACAACTACTGCTAAAATAACAAGGTATTCTATAGTTCCTTGTGCATGTAAATCAAATTTATTTTTATTATTCATTAATTAGTTAATATTTTTTTAATTAATAAATCTTTTCTTTTA
>JAQUZG010000007.1:19223-25323 GCA_028691435.1 Candidatus Iainarchaeum sp. | reverse complement strand
AAGCAATAATTACAACTACTGCTAAAATAACAAGGTATTCTATAGTTCCTTGTGCATGTAAATCAAATTTATTTTTATTATTCATTAATTAGTTAATATTTTTTTAATTAATAAATCTTTTCTTTTATTCACCAAGTACAATAGTTTTATCTTCAAGAATGAGTAAAGATTTTTCAGCTTGTGTAGTAAAAATTCCTTTTGTTTCTTTTAATCCATGGTGACAATGAAATACTTCTGCTTTCATTAATTCTCTTAATCCAATAGTAAATGAAAATTCATCAACCTGTAATTTTTCTCTTAACCATCTTTCTGCAAATGGAAGTCCTTGATATTCTTTAGCTAATTGCATTATTTTTCGTCCAATTAAGTTTCTAACATTCTTTCCTTCATTAAGTGAAAAAATTTCTACATTTTGAGCTTCACTAACAAAACCTTTTCCCGTAGAAGCAAAAGGTTCAATAGCGACTGCACTCTCTTCAAAAAGTTCACTGCTATTTGTTTTATGATTTGAAATTGATGGGGGCGCATGAATATTAAATTTTGCAAGTCCATGTCCACCAAGATTATAAATTGGATTAAAACCTTTTTCTTTTAACGTATTTTCAATTTCACTACATGAATTGTCAATTGGTTTACCAAACTCTGCTTTACTAATAGCATTTTCAAGTGCTAGTTCATTAGCTTCAATCATTTTAGCATACTTATTATCTAAATTAATTGTAATTGCTCCGTCACAAATATATCCATTTTTATGCACTCCAATATCAACCTTTAATACATCACTTTCTACTAATTCATAAGTATCATTATAAGCTGGAGTAAAATGTGCTGTGTCATTATTTAAACTTAAATTAATTGGGAAAGCATTTCCACAATTTTCTTCTTTTATTTTGTCTTCAACTTTTCTTGCTAAATCAATTAGTTTAATTCCAACTTTTGTTTCTTTTTTAGCAAGTTTAATACATTCTTTCCAAACTCGCCCAGCTTCTTTGTAATCATTAATAACATCTGTTTCCATAATAAATTGAAATTAGGTTAAGATTAAAAATTTAAGTAAAACAAATAATTAATTTAATTAATCATAATTTTTCAGTTAAATTAATTAACTAATTTGTATATTATTTTACTATGACACTAAAAGAATTCAGAGTAAAAAAAGCATTAAATGAATCAAGACCAACTAAAGAAAAAACAAAAAATGCTAGAAGGCAAGCAAATCAAGCAAAAGCTATTCTTTCACTTCATAAAAAAGAAAATGAATCTCATCACAAAAAAGTTGCAATAAAAATTTAATTTTTAAAATGAAACTATATTGTTTAATTAGTTTATTTATTTTTTAAATCACAATTTTTTAATTAATTAATTTCTTTATATTTGGAACATGATCTTTTTTTGCAATGATTAAAACTTTCATTCCTTTTTTAATTTTGATACTGTCTTTTGGTATAACTAATTCGCCTTTTTCATAAATTCCAATTATTGCACTGTGTTCATTTTCAAATTCTTTTACTTTTTTTCCAATTAATCTACTTTTATCTTGTATGTTTACTTCAAGTATTTCAGCATTTCCTCTTGAAAGAAAAGCTAAATCAAGCACTTCAGGTTTAGTAATCAATTCTTCAATATATCCCGCAGCAGCAGCTTCAGGATGTATTATAATATCAATCCCAAGTTTCTTTAAAATTTCTTCATTATAGTCAATTCTTGAAATTCTTGCTCCAACTTGTTTAGCACCAATATCTTTAGCAAGTAAACAAATAACCATATTAGTATCATCTTGTCCAGTTAGAGCAACTAATGCATCAGCTTCAGTTATGTCGGCTTTTGCTAAAACTTTTGGATCAGTTCCATCTCCATTAATTGCAATTACATCAAGCTCATTAGCAATTTTATTACATCTACTTTCATCTTTATCAATAATTAGACATTCATGTTTTTCTTCAAGAAGTAAATGGGTTAAGTAATAACCTAAATTTCCAGCCCCAACAATTACAACATACATTTTATCATTTAAATTATTTATTTACAAGTTATTAAATATTTCTTTTAGCCTTTTAAAAAAGGCTAGCGAAAAGTTAATGTTTTTTGTTTTTTTATTTTGTTTTGAATAGCAAAAATATATTAATCTAAATTGTCTTATTTAGCCTTTTAAAAAAGGCTAGCGAAAATTTGATAATTTTTTTTATTCCAAAAAGTTTTCAACTTTTTTAGGGCTAGCGAAAATTTAATAATTTTTATTTTTTTAACTTTGTTAAATAGCAAAAATATATTAATCTAAATTGTCTTATTTATCTAACTTTTAAAAGGTTATTTTTATGGGATTAAATTCAAAAAATTCAAAATCTAAATTTGATGAACCAAAAGGGTTTAATCGTTCTATTGGTCAACTGTATCGTGGAATAAACACAACTACTGATGAAGACTTTTCTAGTGATGTAAAATTAACAGTTGAAAAAAATATTCCTTATGTTGATTTTTGTAAAAACACATCAAAAACTTTTCCACAATTTAAAAAAAATGCAAAATTTACAAAAGAACAAGAAAAAGCTGTTTCATTTCTTGGTTGGAAATTAAACGCTGGTGAATTTAATGCAACAATAAAAGGAATCCTTGTAATGGGGATGATAATTATTGTTCCTCTTCTAATTTTACTTTTCCTTTTTGGAGTAGGATTTGAAATGAATGATGTTGGAGATGTATTCCCAACAGATGTTTTAGGATTTGACCCATTCCTATCAAGTTTTGGTGAAATGAGCATAATTTTTTTTGGAATAATTGTTTTAAT
Source organism: Candidatus Iainarchaeum sp. (assembly GCA_028691435.1). GTDB lineage: Archaea > Iainarchaeota > Iainarchaeia > Iainarchaeales > JAAZKV01 > JABIDZ01. The sequence goes on along the minus strand of JAQUZG010000007.1, from coordinate 22,538 downwards.
TTCGCTAGGAGCACTTGGTGCAACAGTTTATTCAATTTATAATTATCCAATACAAATGGCCAATGAAGAAAAAAATCGAGCACTAACTTATGTGCCCGAAATGATAGGTTACTTAATTATGTCAATGAAACTTGTTCCAAATCTTGAAAAATCAATTGAATTTTCAGCAAAACATGGAAGAGGAAGAATTGCCACCGAATTCAAACGATTACTTTGGGATGTACAAATAGGGGTATATGAATCCGTAGCAAAAGGAGTAGATGCACTAGCTTACAGATGGGGAGATTATTCCACAGAATTAAAAGAAGCCCTAATGAAAATAAGAGCATCAGTTCTTGAATCAGAAACTTCTCAAAGGTATGCTTTGTTAGATAAAACAATGCTTGATGTGTTAGAAAGTGTAAAAATAAAGATGGAAGAATATGCGCGTGGATTAAATCAACCAGCAATGCTTCTTTTTTATATGGGTGTTTTACTTCCATTAATTTTAATTGTTATTTTACCAGTTGGTGGAGCATTTTCAAATTCGCCAATCGCTACGCCACTAGTTTTATTTTTAATCTATTGTGTAGGGATTCCTTTGATTGCATATAACTATGCAAAAAGTGTAGTAAAAAATCGTCCACCAACATATGAACCGCCAATTATTCCTGATAATTATCCAGGTCTTCCAAAAAAATGGCAAATGTCTTTTAGGGGAATAAAAACAGATGTCAGAGTTTTCATGGGAGTTGTTCTTTTAATTGGTTTACTAACAGGTTATTTTTTATCAACACAAGGATTCCCACCAAAATTTTTAGTTGCTTCACCAGATTCATTTGACTCATATTTTCAAATTCTTCCAGCGGATAGAGACCTTGGAGAAATTTTAGTTGAAGATGGTTACACAGCAAATTATTTTGGAAAAAAAGTAATTGAAATTCCATTCTTAACTTACTTTTTAGATATGTATCCTTTAATGTATTCAATTGAAGAAGGGGATTATTATTCTCGTTTAATAGATGATGGGATTGATCCAGATGTTGCAAAAGAAACAGTGTTAAAAGAATATTATCAATTTTCTTCTCAACCTTCAAAAGATTCAACAAAAATTATTTTTTGGTCAATGTTATTATTAACTGCTGGAATTTTAATTTCAGTTTATTTTTATTATTCTTCAACATACAAACGAAATGAACAATTAAAAATTATGCAAATGGAAAATGAATTTAAGGAATCAATGTATGTAATTGCTTCAAGAATGGGCGAAAATAAACCAGTTGAAACTGCAATAAAGCAAGCTCGTGATTTTTTACCAGAACTTTTAATTACTCAAAGAGTATTTGGTAAAACTGTAGAAAATATTGAACTTCTTGGTTTACCAATAGAAAGTGCTATTTTTGATCCACTTTATGGTTCAATGAAAGGGATTCCATCAAAGATTTTACAAACTTCAATGAAGCTTTTAGTTGATTCAGTAAATCTGGGTGTAGAAGTTGCATCAAAAACTTTAATGTCACTTTCAATGCAAATGGAAAACATGGATAAAGTAAATAATTCGTTAAAAGAAATGGTTTCAGAAGTAACAGCTACAATGCAAACAATGGGTATATTTATTGGGCCAATAGTTCTTGGAATAACTGTGTCTTTACAAAAAGTTGTAATGAGTACATTATCCACAATAATTGCCGACCCAGCGATGGCTCAAATGAAAGATGATGCTACATCAGAAATTACAGGCTCAATGGGAATAAATTTGTCAGGCATGATGAACATTCAAGTTTCAACATTTGCTTCATTTGCCACACCCTTAATGTTTCTTTTAATAATTGGTATATATGTAATTGAAATTGTGATCATAATGACTTATTTCACAACAAAAATTCAAGAAGATAATGATTTGTTATTTAAAATGAATTTAGCAAAAGCTCTTCCAATCGCAATATTCCTTTTCGTTGCAACAGCTGTAGGATCAAGCATAATGGTTGGAATGATGATGTAAATTTTTTTAATTAAAAATAATTAAAAGTAATTAAATTAGATAAGTTGATGATAAATAATAATTAATTATAAATAAAATAATTAAAAAGTGAATTTTATGAATTTTAAAAACAAATCTAAAATTGTAGTTGATGAAAAAGGTCAAGCTGGTGCAGTTTTTCGTTTAATGGTTGATGGAATAGTTGGTTTAGCAATTTTATTAATTATAATTTCTCTTTTAGGTTATTTTAATTCTTTAATATACACTCAAGCTTTAACAAAAACTTCTGACATTGTTAAAAAAGCCTATAATTCTCCAACTGGCGTAATTGTAACTGAACAAAATAATGAAAAATTACCTTTTCTAAAAGATTCTATGTTTACTTCATCTTCCTTTGCATATAATATTGGTGAAGAAAAAGAGTGTTTTACATTTTTCACAAACTCGTCAGCAATTGATTTATTTTCTGGTCAAAATGGAATTTCGTTCAAACAAAATCTAAATGTTAATGTTTATGCTAAATGTTTACCTTTAGATATTGCATCAAGAGAAGGAAGTTATTCAAATTGTGATTCTAAGTGTAAAGTTTGTTGTTTAATCTCTTTTGGCAAAAAGCTTGAATGATTAAGTTTATATATGTCTTTAATCTTCTTCTTATTAAAAGTTATTTGAGGTGGATTTTAATGAAAATGAATAATAGAGGTCAAGCCTTTAGTGTGTTTGAATTAATGATTGCTGCGATTGTTGCAGTTGCAATAATTGGTATCTTATTTATGGTTCTTGGCCAAGTTGGAACTGGTGGAAGTAAATTTGCACAAGATGAAATTGGTTCGGTTTTATCTCAAGTTAATACTCCAGGAGTAAAATCAACAAATAATTTTGTAATTGACAAAGATAATGGTATTAATGGTCTTAATTTAGCTAATAAAGCTTCAAAAGATTCAGATAGTATAATTTTAGTTGTTTCAAGTACTCAATTAGCAAGCAAAATTACTTGTACTGTTGAAGGAACAACTGGTTCAAGTTATATGGTTTGTAAATCATCTAGTTCATCAGCAATTAATGCTTCTGCACAAGTTATGTGTAATACTGATTTAACTGCATTAGATGCAGATATTAAATTAACTAGTTATGACTCTGTTGAAGTAACTGATACCACTTATTCAGATATGTGTATTGATAAAGAATGTTGTGCAGTTATAATAAAAAATAAAAAATAACTGTTCTTGAAGTTAGATAATTTCTAACTTCTAAACAATACTTTTTTATATTTCTTTTTCTTTATTTTATTATGGTTTCAAAAAGAAATTTATTTTTAGAAGAAAGTGGTGAATCAAGCTTTGGTTCAGTCTATA
>JAQUZG010000007.1:0-19123 GCA_028691435.1 Candidatus Iainarchaeum sp. | reverse complement strand
GAAGTTAGATAATTTCTAACTTCTAAACAATACTTTTTTATATTTCTTTTTCTTTATTTTATTATGGTTTCAAAAAGAAATTTATTTTTAGAAGAAAGTGGTGAATCAAGCTTTGGTTCAGTCTATATGATTTTAGTTTTTGCAATTGCTGCACTTTTATTAATTGCAATAGTTAAACCAACTTATCAAAATGCTGCAAAAAACATTCCAAAAACAAATCCGACTTTGGCATCAACAGCTTAATTTTAGTCAATTGTTGTAATAAAAGTTAGATTTTTAATTAAACTTATTTTTGTTTTTTTATGCGCTTAAATGAAGCTAGTTGGAATTTTTTTCTTGATGAATTTAAAAATGATCTTATTATAATAAAATATTTTTTTTCTTTAGAAGAAAATAAAGTTTTAGAATTTGTTATAATTTATGCATCTGTGATTGATGAAAAATTAGAAGAAATTGTAAAATATGATGTTTCTCAAAAAGAGCAATTGCATGTGCATTATTATAAGTATAAGCAATTTGAAGTAAAAAAGTTTTTGAATAATGAAGTTAGTTTCCAAACAATGTGGGAAATTGTAGAATATTTAAAAGAAAATTGGCGAATTTTAAAATTAAAATTTTTGGATTAGTAGATATATTTTTAAATTGTTTATAACTTAATATGTTATATGAAAAAATTGATTATTAAAATTGGGGCAAATTTAAAAACTGATTTAAAAAATGCTTTTGAAAATCCAAAATCTTTTGTTTTGCCAAATACTCATACATTATATTTAAAAAATTCAAAGGAATTTTATGAAATATTTTCTCCTCAAAGATTAGATTTGTTAATTTATTTAATTTCAAACTCAACTGAAAAATTATCAATATCTGATTTGGCTATTAAATTAAATAGAAAGCAAGAAGCTATAACTAGAGATACGATTTTACTATCAAAATATAATTTAATTCAAAAAACAAAAGAAAAACAAAAAGTTTTTGTAAACTCAATTTTTGATTCTTTTGATTTAAAGTTAAATTAAAATACTTCTCTTACTTTATTTAATCAGATTAAATTTTATAAATGTGATATAATGGTTTCAAATAAAGGTCAAATGTCAGCTCCATTTGAATTAATGGTTGCTATGATAATAATGGGTTTTGTAATAGTTGTAGGATATAATCTAATGGCTAGTATGCAATGTAACATTTGTCAAAATGATTTAGATAAAGCAGTTACTGTTTTTAAATCAGGTCTTGAAAAAGCAGTAAACAATTCTACGGTTGAAAAATTTTCTTTTAAGTATGATGGTTGTTTTAAAGAATCTTTAGCTTCTGCTCGTATTGTAAAATATGTTGATAATTTGAAGGCTTGTGAAAGAGCATGTGGTGAAGCAAGGTCTACTTGTTTTGTGTTAATCTTTAATGCTTCTGATTCTTCTTGTTCACCCTATGTTTCAAAATGTTTAAATATTCCAGATTTAACAAGTTTTGTTTCTGAATCCACTGAGTGTGAAAAAGATGAAAGTTTACAAGACTATGGGGTTGTTTCAACTCTTGTTTCAACCGACTTAAAAAAGAACAATCTTTTGATGGGACAATATGTAATCAAAACTGTTTCATCATCTTCTTCGTTCACTCCAAAAATTTGTGTTTATTATAAAAGATAATTGTGATAAAATATGCTAGCATTCATAATGAGTAAAATGCAAATGCTTCTTTTTGCTGTTGGAGTAGCAGCCGTTGTTACAATGTTTATGATGTTTGTATCAAATATGGGGTTGTCAGATATTGCGTCTGGCGAAATTTCAAATGTAGAAAAAGCTTTTCTAAGACAATCATCAAATGATATTGCTTCTTGTTCTTTTGATACAGTTACAATTCCATCAAAATTAACTTATGGTAATGGAACAAATAATCTTTATTATGAAATGCGTTTTAAAGTTGTACAAATAAATGAAAAAGATGCTCTTGTAATTTCAATAAATGAATATAAAAAAAAGAATATTATTGCATCTCGTTTAATTCCAACAGACTCAAAAATAATTTTAATTAAAGAAGATATGCTTGGAACAGTTTTAACTGATGATTATTATATAAAATCTGGTGAAGAAGGTGAAATTACACTCTATCCTCGATCCGCCTACAAAAACAATTCTGGTCCACCAAACATAGTTGCTTTTGTAAAAAAGAAAATTGGTGACCAAGATTACATCTATGTAATTCCTGCTTCATCATACAACACACATGACACGGGTTTAAATGATGCTCAATATAATGTTTTAAAAGTTGGATGTTATGAACTAAAAAATACTTCCACTTCAAAAACAAGCGATACTCAAATTCAATCTTGTTTTAATGTGACTGGTACAAAAACTATAACTTGGAAAACTTGTTTAAATTATGGTCTTGGATAAATCAAACTTTAATTAATCCGTAATTATTATATTCTATGACATATTATGTTTATTATGAAATTTAAATTTTTAAAAAGTAAATTTTTTCAAAAAGGTTTTATTGGTCCAATCGGGGATGATTTGCCTTCACTTGTTCCAATAGTTTTTGCCTTATTACTTTTTTTTACAATCTTTACTGCTACAATGGATACATTTGCTAAAAAAAATAAAACTTTTGAAGAAAATTTATCTTCAATTGCCTTAGCTCGTCAATTAAGGGGAGATTCATTAATTCTTGATTATGATCAATTCAAATCAAGATGTGATTTAGCTAACTTAACAAATTATTCTTTTAATTATTCAGTAGCCATCTATAATCCATTTTCGCAAGATTCTCAAATCGGTTTTAATCCTGATGATTTTATGACAGAATTTGTTGAAAATAATGTTAATAGTGATTTATTTTTACAAATCCCTTTGGTAAATGGCAAAAAGTTTGTTTGTGAATATAAAAAACCTGGTTCATCCCAATTGTCAATTAATAACAAAAACTATTATTATCGTTTTTATCCAGTTGCAGTTTCATTAAAAAAAGATTTTGATGGTGGGGAATATTCAATAATTGTTCCAACTTATTTAGTGGTTTTAATTTGGAAATAAGATTTAGAGAACTATGGGATTAAAAATATGATTATGTATAATGTGTGATTTTTATGAGTATAGATTTATCAAAATTATTTAAATTTAATCAAACTGGCCAGGCAGCCCTAATGGATTCAATTTTTTTCCTAACTATTGTTTCAACAATTGGGGTGGCACTATTTTATTTTTACATTCATTATGGTGAACAAACAAATACACTCATTACTTCATTTTATTCTCAAGACTTTTCTAGTGATGTATTAAAAGTAATCTCCTATTCTTCAGCTTTGCGTGGTGGAGAGGATTTAACAAAATTCCAAGGGTCAAATCCTGAATTAGATTATTTATTTGCTTTAATTAAAGAAGACTTTTCGAACAATCAAAAAAATCTTTCAGATGGGACTATTTTTGCAATAGCAAGAACAGTTTCGGTTATTCTTAAACCATTTGATAACTCATTTGATTACGCCTTCTATATTAATTCTCCTGATTCAAGTAATGATAAATCGAATTATTATTTTTTCTTAGTTGCAAATCATGAAATTGTTGACTCAACTGTTTCAAGAAATTATTATTCTTGTATAGTTAATCAAACTAATGCTGAAAAACATTTATTTTCAAAAGTTGGTAAAATAGATTCATCTATTGCTAAATTATCTTTAACAAAAAAAGATGGGGACAAAACAACTAATTTTGTTTATGATGTTGTGTTAAACATTTGGATAAATCGTAATATTGATTTGTTTAAATCAAAAAGTGAATATTATCTTTATCAATCTGATCCACTTCTTGCTGGAAATTCAGGGTTTGATTGCAATAAAATAGACTTAGAAAGTGATGTGCCGGCTTTTTATGAAAAATGATTTTTATAATTCTTCAATTTCTTCAAGTGATTCTAGATCATCAATTTCATCGTTATCTTTTTTACTTTTTTTCTTTTTAGGTTTTTCTTCCTCTTCATCAATTAAACCAAATTCACTATCTTCATCAGAATCCTTTAAATCAAAACTATCATCTAAATTTGTAGATTTGGTATTTTCAGTTGTTAAATTATTTGTTTTAGAATTTGATAAATTATCTAATTCGTTTATTCTTTGTGTTAAGTCTTTTGGATTTTTTCCAAGTTTTTCATTTATTCTTTTTTCTGCCTCATAATTAATATCAATATTTTTTAATTGATCATAAAGATTTTTTGCAATTTCTTCTTTTTCTTTTTTATCTGGAAGCCTATTATTCTTTTGTTTAAATTCATCTATTTTCTTTTTAGCTAATTCTTCTTCAATCTTCTTTTTTTCAATTTCTTTTAACTCATTAAGATTTTTTTGATCTATCTCTAAATCTTCATAATTCATTGAAGGAATTTTTCCATAAGTAGTTCGCCTGTTTTCATCTTCTGGAGTAAAGCCATAATATTCCTTAACATCATCATAATTATAATTTACTGAACTATTGTCTAGTTTGTAATTGTCATTTGTTTGGCTTATACTCTGATTATTTCTGTAAAATCTTTTCATTCGCCGTGGTATTTTTTCCATACTATCAACCTAAATATCTTCCAATAACATATTTTCTAAATCAACTTCATCATTTGTTTCTTCAACATCTTTCTTTTGTTTAACTTTTTTCTTATTGTTTGATTCAATTTTTGCTTTTTTTACAATATTTTTTAAATTATCAAATTCATCATTTTTCTTATCTTCTTTTAATTCATCGTTTAGTTTATCTAAAACACTGTTTCTAGTATTATTACTTTTCTCTTTATTTAAATTGTTTTCTTTTTTTGCTTTTATTTTTTCTTCTTTAACTATTTCCTTTTTTTCTAATTTGATTGGATTTTGAATAGATAATTGTCTTATAATCACCATTATACAAATAGCTAAAATCAAAATAACAATTAAATTTAAATAAAAACTAATATTAAACAAATATTCAATCACTATTGAAGGTATAATAATTGCAGCTGCTAAAAAATATCCTTTTGTAATTTTTTCTGACTTATTTTTTTTAATCATATCTAAACTTTTTATTCTTAATAAAAAGTAGCCTATTGGAAAACTAAACAACAAAATTATTATGTATATTACTAAATTTTCTATTTCCATTTGTTCTCACTTATTAGTCTTAATCTATAAATATTATATTTTTCTATTTTATATTGTTTTCTGTTTTGTATTTTTTTCTATTTTATCTTATTTTCTATATTCTCTAAATAAATTAAATTTTAGAAAAGTTTAATATATTCCATATGTCTAATAATAATATGGATTTAATTATTGGTTTAATTGATTTTTTTAAATTTGTTATCCCTTTAGCAGTGTTATTTTTAATTGTTTATTCTATTCTTGAGTTTTTTCAAAAAAAATTAAATTCAAAATACAATTTATCATTCATAAAATCATTTTTTATAATAAATTCAATCTTTATTTTTATTGCGATTTTAGCATTTTACTTATATTTTATTTTAATTGGATATTTGTTAGTTGATTCGAGTGCAGTTAATCCAGATCTAGCATATACACTAGTTGAAAACATATTCATGGTTTTATCAGGAGTATTTAGAATACTATTAATTTCTATAATTTTATCTTTGGTATTTTTATCAATCGAATTGTTTTATTCAGTTGTTTTTGATGTTCTTAAAAAAAATATATCAAATGAACTTATTAGAAAATTTATTTCATCAATAATCACAATAGCAATATTTATGTTAATTTTTGTATTTTTCTTTTCGTGGGTGCCAATAGGAATATTTGTTTATGTATTTTATGGCGGGGCAGTTAATCAAGTTCCATTATTTTTATTAATTTAATCAATAAATAAAATAAGTTAGTTTTGTTTAAATAAATTTTATCTTTAAGAATAATTTGATTAAAATAATAACAAAGAATAATATTTAATAATAATTTGGTAAGAACAATTAGTTTATTAAGTTTAAATTCATAATATTATAGATTATTATATATTAATTTTAGTGATTTTAATGAGTAAAAATAAACAATTAAATTTTTTAGAAAATTCACTAATTAAGGGGTTTTTTATTGGATTTTTACTTATCATTTTATTATTTTCAAATCCTGCTTTTGCATATTCAATTGAATCAAATAATTACCAAAGATTAAATTTTGATTCGACTGCCACTGGCTCAGCTATTGTTTCTACGGATTCATCTAGTTCTACTGATTCTTCACTTACCTCTTCAACTCCTTCTGCACTTAGTACATCAAATTGTGATGTTGTTGATTTAACTGATAATGAAGCTCAATCATTAATTGATTTAACAAAAGATGGATTTAGTGGAAATTCTATTGGGGATGCTGTTGATGAAAAAGCAAACGGTGTTGATTTAAACGGATCAAAACTTGTTGCAGCTGATAACGATGGAAAAACAGCAATTGAATTATCTCCTCCAACAAAAGCCGCATCAGCTGATCGATTTAAAATTTTTGATGGGCGAACATTAAGAGGACCATTTGGTTTAGGATTAGTTTTAGATGATACATTAAGAGTTGGAGTATGTGATTACTCTACATCTGATCAATCAAATTGTAGAATAAATGGTAATGGTTTAAATTATAGAAGTGCTGGAGAAACAGGATTTGTTTCATCAGTTACAAATTTATTGCCTGTTCTTTCAGATTCTGCTGCAAAAACTGCTCTTAATTTAACTGATGAGCAAGTAGAAACTATGCAAAATTCAGTTACTGATTCAAACACACTTGAAGCAAAAGTTGTTAGTCAAACCGCTGGGGAAAAAATAAACAATGTTCTTCAGACTTCATCATATGCTGGACGTTCAGCAACAACATGTAATAATACAAATTGTTCAATAAGTCTATATTCAACTTTTGATAAATTTTACAATCAATGGTTCTCTGGAGAAATGGTTGTTTCTTCATTTGGCCCAACTCTTCTTTCAGGTTTAGGAAACAAACTTGGAATTTTAAAAAGAGCGCAAGATAATGGTGGGGTTGCTTCTAAAATTTCTTCATTTTTTGATAAGTATACTGACAAAGCAAAATTATCTACACTTCCATCACAGTTACTTGGAATAAAGTCTGGTAAAAATTATAAACGACTTGTAAGTGAAAATAGTCTTAATGAATTTTTTTCAAAATTAATTGATGAAAAAAAGATTTTTGGTGGAAGTGCTTATGGAGTAGTTGATGATTTAATAAAGCCTGATGGGGCATTAATGAAACTTTCACCAGAAAGAAAAAAGAAATTCTTTGAAGCTCTTACTGAACTTAAAAAATATGCTGCTGCAAGTAATGAACAAATGGTGGGCCTTAAAACTGCTTATGGTGATGCTTTAAAAGTTGCGACAACTACTAAAATGAAGGATGCTGCTAAAATAGATTATGCAAAAGGAGTAGTTTCTAATATACTTGATTGGGATGATATAATATCTTTAGATTATCCAAATTTTGTTCAATCAAATCAAGAATTGCTTGCTCTTGGCGGATATGCAGTTAATAGAAAAGATCTTGCTGGTATTACTGGTGTTGTTCCGTTTAATACTCCAAATGGGTATGAATGGACAGATATTTTAAAACCATTTTCTGATTCTGGAAGTTGGGCTGGATCTAAATTTGAAACAGTTGCTGATGGCTCACTTCAACTTTATAAATTATTTCCTTCTGAATTCAAAGTAAGATCAAGTGTTGCAGACTTACAAGCAAATCTTGCAAAATATGGTGATGGGGTATATTCTGTTTTTGTGCCAGGTAAAGATTATATGCCTCTTAACGCAGCAACATTAGATTATATTAATTCAGCCGGAATTGGTGGAAGTACATTTGATGTATTTTCTTCAACATGGGCAAAAGTTCCTTCGATTGAGCCATTATCAGTTTTAACTCCTGAAGATTTTGCATCAAGAATGACTCAAGGAAGAATACCAGGAAGAACAAACAATATTAACAATGTACTTGATCAATTAACAACAAACTTAAAACAAAATCCAGATTTTGTTCAAAGAAATTCATTAAACTATTTAGATAAAATGTTTGCAACAGAAAAAGATTTATTCAAAAAATATTATTCTTTTAATGTAAAAGATCCAGCTTTCATAAAATTATTTGCTGGGCCATATGCTTATTGGAATATTAAACGGGGACTTGGTAATGAAGAATTTTCTGCATACATGCTTCCTGATTCTTGGTCAACAATTTCTTTTGCACCTGGCGAAGATGCAATTTATGCTGACTCATATAGTGACTTTTATGCAAACGAAGGATCAGATCAAGGTGACTTATTTTCAAATGTAATGAACAGTATTTTATTTGCTCCAAATTATATTTTAAAAGAAGCATTAATGGAAAAATTCCCTGAAATGGAATTTATAAAAAAATATACTGGTGAATATGGTTTAGGTGGAGAAAAAATACTTCGTAATGAAGTTTATGATTTAGCATTCTATTCACATAATGAAAATTGTGTTGATTGTACAGTTCCAATAACTTACACTCCTGAAGGTTATTTGTCTTTTGGAGTATCCTCTTTCTCAACAAACCTAAATGCATATATGCTTGAAGCTGCTGATGCTGCAACAAAACAAGAAGATGGAACATCTTTAATTGTCTACACTCATAAAACAAACATTACTGGAAAAACAACAGACATTGAAGGACAAGAAATTAATTTGGTTGATGCAAGAAAAGAAAGTACAACTTGTGATGATGCATTAAGAAAAATTGGTTTAGGTTTTGCTGGAGCAAAAACAGCAGGTTTAATTTTAGCTGGGGGAGAATCACTTGCATATGTTTTAGCTCCTGGTATGGGGGGAGTTCTTGCAACAGTTGCTCAACAATTGTTAATTGCACCAGAACTTCAAGATTGTGTTGATGATCAAGAAGGATATTATATACACTTTTTTGATCCAGCAGATGAAGTAAAAGCATCAGCTGATACAAAAGAAAAAATTTCAAATGAAACAGTTACTAACACATTAAGTGATATGGCTGATAAATTATCTGATGCTGTTTCAGACTCAAACAATCCTCTTTCAGAATCTTTATCAAATATGACTAATGAATTTAAAGATTTCATGAACAAATCAAAACAAAATAATATTCTTCAAGCAAATCTTTCAATGTTTGCTCCAATTTCAGGAAATCTTCAAGGAAAAGAATTATTTTATGTTTGGTCAAAAGATGGTTTAATGCCTAGTGGATTAAAAACAGAAGGAAAAGAATTAATTAAAGATGGAAATAATGAAGTGTTAATTGATTATGGAGCTGGTTCATTATCAATAAATGGAAAAGATGTTATTCAAAATAAAAAAGATATTGTTGGTTTAATCACAAACGATTTAAGAATTCCCGCAGAAGTAGTTCCAGCAAAAGTAACTACAATTTCAGCACCAAATACAAAAGATACTGTATTTGAATTAAATTCTTCTGGAGAAATAACAATCCTTCAAAATGATGTATTAAAATGTATTCAAGGAGCAGTATATGATCAAGTTGGAATTGAATTTAATGGAAATGAGTTAACTAGTGTATTTGGAAAGTTAAAATTAGCATCAACAAAAAATTATCAATCAATATTTGTAAAAGAAGGAAAAATTTATCTTGAAGGAACATCTCCAAGATACCAAGGTGGAACAGAATCAAAATTAATTGTTGATGGTTATTGGGACTCACGATTAACTGATGAAAACAAATTAATTGATGGTGGAAAATTTGTTAGTTTTACTTTTGATAATGGTTCAATTGTAATAAATGAAGAAACAAATCAATTAGTTGTTTGGTTAAGACACCATGAGCAATCAATTTTATCAAACAATGAGGTTGAAGGATTAAATGTAATTGCAAAATCTACTGTTAATCCAGAAACTGGTTGTACAGAACCTGCTTTACAACTTGAAGCAGTTGCAAATCAAAAAGATGACCTTGGAAAACAAAAAGTAGACAACTTTAACACTTCAATGGAACATTTAGGTCCATTTACTCAATTTACAACAACTGATAAAATTTATATTTTCTATTCAAAACTTGATGACAAAGGAATATGTAAGGATTATTTTAAAATAATTGATAAAGATACAGGAAAAGTTTTGGTTGATTCTGAGATTGTTGGAGATATTGCAAAAGCAGATGATGGTTCAATTGTATTTAGTACTGCGGATGGTCAACAACATAATTTAAAATTTGATGCTGAAAATGGAGTGCCAAAAGTAAGTTACAATGGAGGACCATTAGAAACATTATTGTCTGCGCAAGGCACAAAAGGATCTTTTTGGTATGATCCAGAAACAGGAACATGGTATCCAGAAAACGGAATACAAATTCCTCTTGATTCATCATACAAAGATAATGGGTTACTTTATTCAGTTGATAAAGATGGTAATATAACAGGAACAGCTACAAATCCAATGACATTTAATATTGGACAAGGATCAACTGGTGGATTAAACATTCCTTCACTTCCAGAGGATTTACTTTCATTATTTATTTTTATTTCATTATTCTTAATGGTTTCATTTAATTTGACTAATTCAAAAATTAAATTAAAAAAATAGATTTAATTAAAAAAAATATTAAATTGTAGTTCATAAGTTTTAAAAAAAACTTATGTATACATTGAAAGTTGTCCTTTTGATCCAATTTTTGTCTCTGTATTTTCTTCAACAGCTTTCAAATGTTGTGTGACTACACTTTCAATTTTTTTAGCTTCTTCAAGTAAAGGTTTTACATCAATATTAATTTTTGTAAAACTACAAAATGCTTTTACAATTTCAGCAGCAGCATAATAATCTGCATTATTTTTTGCATTTCCCATTAAACAAAATGCTTCTATATTATTATCTTTTAAATAAAGCATCAAAAGAGCTGTTACCCCAGAAGTAATACCTGTGTTAATTAATTCATATCCTTGATCTTTAATTATTTTTTTTGATTTTTCATTACTTGCAAAAGCATAAACACTTTTTCCATCGGGTATACTAATTCCAGATGTAGAAATTACTCGTTTAATTTCTTTTTTCTTAACATAATTAATTAGTTCAATAGCCATTAATCTAGCAATATCATTTTGAATAAGTTGCTCAGAAATAATAATTGCAGTTTTATATTTTTTATTAGCATAAATTCTCACTGGATGAAGTGGAATTCCTTTATTTATTCGTGTAATCGGCATAAATGCTGAAGAATCAACATATCCAATTTCTTCAAAATCTAATTTATCAATCAAATATTTTGCTCCAATTGTCCCAGCTAACCCTAAATCAGGAAAACCTTCAATCAAAGTAAATCCTTTTAGACTCATTTTACTTGTTTCTACAAAATTAAGTTCTTTTTCCATAATCTTCACCCTACTATTACCGATTAATAGTTTTTTCTAATTAATAAATGTTACTCCATTTAAAATTTTATTTTTTGTTTAATCATTTGAATTTTGTTTTTTTATTCTATTTATTACTTATATTGATGTCTATGCTATTACCAACACTATTAGTATAGCTGTTGCGATATAACAAACACAATTAAAGAAACAGGTATAAGAATTGACCCATAAACTATAGCAAATTTCTTATTTGAATTATAAATTCCAAGAAAAAAAGAACTAAGTAAGGCATATTCAATCAGATAAATGTATGTTCCTAGAACTGATAGTTCAAGAATTTCTTTTCTTGCTATTTCACTTAATCCAATTTCAATTTGACTTATTCCACCAAAATTTAAATTTGTAATTAAACCAACAATTAATCCAAGTACACTAGGAACAATTAAACCTGCTGACAATATCAAAGTGTATTTTGTAACAAGCATAGTTGCTTGTCTTTCTTTTAAAATAGTTCTATTCTCAATTATATCTTCAGCCAATTCTTTAAACATTTCATTCATTTTAATTCCAGATTCATATTTTTGAATTAATAATTCTCCAAATTTGTTAAATATTTGACTTTTGTTTCTTCTAATTTCATTCTTAATTGCAATTTTAATTTCGCCACCATTATTAATCTCAAAATAAATTCTACTAAAATTTTCACTAATTAATCTAAATTCCTCATCATCTTTATTAGCCAAATTCTCAATTAATTTAATGGTTGATAATTCATCAACAATCACACTTGCTTCAAGTAAAACATCAGTCAACAATTCTTCTTTTTTTCTTTTATTTTTTTCAAACTTTAAATCTTGAAATATATAATTAATAATAAATGGAATAAAAAAACAAAAAATTCCAACAATTATAATTTTTTCATTTAATTTAAAAAAATAATTTACTAAAATCATCCCAATTATCATGAATACTGTTCCAAATAAAATTGAAACTTCCAAGAATTTCATCAAATTTTTCATCTTTGAATTATTTAACAAAAGTTTATCTTCAAAAGACTTAATTTGATTATCTTCAAAGAAGTTTTTTATTAATCCACTAATTAAAACATTTGCATCCATTCTATCACTCTAAAATTTAATCTATTTTTTAATTAATTTATTGTCTTCTTAATTATCTTATTTTTTTAATCTCCTCTTATTTTTTTTAACCATTATTTTTTTTTAAAAAAACTGGTGTTTTTGAATTAATAACTAAAAGAATCATTAAATCAATTAAAGGAAATCCAATTACAATTATTAAAAAAATTTGTAATGCACTTAAACTAATTTCCATAAAATAACTTCCAATTATAATAAAACTTTGAAACATTGAAGGTACGATTGCAGAAAGAGCAATAAATACAAGTGAATACACCATCATTTTTCCAGAAAATTCTTTACTTTCAATTCTTTGTTTCATTAAAAGTTCATTATTTATTTTCTTTATCCCATCTATTTGATTTCCATTTAAATATAAATTTGCCAAATTGCTATTTACCCTTCTAATATCTCGTGAATTAATTCGTTTATTCATTTTAATTAATGCTTCATTAAAAGAAAACCCTTTTTCAAAATCATCAATTACTCTACTATATTCATCTTCAATTGTTAACCTATTTGATAAAAAACTAAATTTAAATTTAAAATCAAACTTGTCTTTATTTTGGTTTACATTATTATTCTTTGACTTATCATCTAATTTGCTCTCTTTATCTTCCTTTTTAGTTAAACTCTTTAAACTACTTATTAAATTATGGTTAAATTTTAATTCAATGATTAACTTAGAAAGAAAAAATGTCAAATCTGCTTCTAGATTTTTAACATATTTTTTTCTATTTGCAATTATTATATATTTACTCATAATATAAATAGTCAAACCAATAAGTATGCTGACTCCAAAAGAAAAAATCAAATCTTGTTTAATTAAATATATTATAAATGTACTAAAAACTCCAATAATTAGTGACAAATGAATATTCTTCTCATTTAACTTTTTTATTTCATGTTTGTTTAATTCACAGTCTTTTTCAAGTTTTTCTTCAATTTTTGATTTAAACTTAATTTTTGAAATTTCTTTTATTGCTTTTATCTTTTCACCCCGTTTATTGTTTTTATTTTTTTTATTGCGTTTATCTTTCTCTTTCTACAAATTCAAAAAATTCATAAAAATTAATGTTATTAATTTTATCAAAAATCTTTTCTTTTTCTTTTAACAATTTTTGATATTCTTTTTCATCTATTGAAAAAGTTTCACAAATTTTGTTTTTTACTCTTATTGACTCATTTTTTTTAACTAAATTATAATTTGTATTATCTATTTCAAAAATTGGGTTTAATTCTAATTCATTAAAATTTTGCCCTTGTAAAATTTCACAAATTTGCGTAACTTTTCTAATTTCCTTTCTTTGATTATTTTTAAAATTAATTTTTTGAATTCTTTTTTGTACAATGATTAAATCAATACTTTTTAGATAACTTTTTTTAATATCAAAACTATTCATTCTTTCAATTGCTTCATTTGCACTTTCTGCGTGAAAGGTAGCATATGATCCTTTTGCCTGTCCAGCAAGCATAGTATTAACAAATGCTTTTGCTTCTTGACTTGTTCTAATTTCTCCAACAATTACTCTGTCCGGCCTCATTCTAAATGTGTTTTCAATTAATTTTTCAAGTCCAATTCCAATTTGTTCAGCCGTGTTTAATTTAATTTTATGATCTTGGGGCAATACAATTTCAGGAGTTTCTTCAACAACAATTATTCTTTCGCTTTTTGGTAAGAAACAAAAAAGTGAATTTAATGTGGTAGTTTTTCCACTGCCTGTATTTCCACAGACCATTATTGAAATTGGGGTTTGCATAGCCATCCAAAGAAAACTCATTGCTTTTTTGTTAATTGCTTCACTATTTACAATGTCAATTGGACTTAATGGAATTTCTTTAAATTTTCTAATTGTTGCATTTATTCCAGAAAACGCAATTGGATTCATAGATGCATTTAATCTTGATCCATCGTCAAGAACTGTATTTAAAATCGGGCAATTATAACTTAATTGTTTTCCTTGCTTAGCCGCCATTTTATTAAGAATAGTTTTTATTTTTTCATTTGTTAAAAAATAAATGTTTGTTTTAAGCCACCCAAAAACATGGTGATAAACAAGTAAATGTTTATTTTCTCCATTTATTACAATTTCTTCAAATGTTTGATCATTTAATAATTTTGTTAAGATACTATATTCTATTACTTCCTGTTCAAGTAAATAAAGTATTTTTTCTCGTTCTTCTTTATTTAATAGAAGCATATTTTCAATACAATATTCTTTAACAAAAAAATAAATGTCTGATTTTTTTGAAATTTTAATTTTTGTTTGTTTTATTTCATTAAATAATTTTTCAAAAATCTTTTCTTCTCGTTCATTAAAATTGATTTGATTAATAATCAAAAATTGATTGTTGTCTTTTTTTACAATTTCGCCAGAATTACATTTACTAATTACTTTTGAATAATTTATTTCATCAACTTTATATCCTAAAATTTCATTCATAATTATTTTGATTTTTTGAATCTTTAAAAACAACTATTATGTTTTAGTTAATTGACGAAAATATCTAATAAAAACGAGAGTAATATATACAACTTAGGTTATGATTTTATTGTGATAATAATTTATCACTCCATATAGGATAAAGGCAAAAAAGGCAGAGAAGGAGAGAAATCTTTCCTTCTCAAAAATAAAATTTTTTGTTTTTAATTAATCTCTAATTTTTTATTGCTTGTCAATATTTTATTTGATCTCACAGTTAACTATTTATTTACTTTGGTTTAGTTGTTGTATATGCAAAATAAGATTGGAAATAAGTTTGAGATATTAGATACTACTTTGCGTGATGGTGCACAAACTCCAGGTATAGCGTGGACGCTTGAGCAAAAAGTTAAAATTGGAAAATATTTGGATAAGTTAGGTGTAAATGTTATTGAATTTGGATTTCCAATTGTTAGTGCGTCTGAAATTAAATTGGGTCAAATGCTTCGTAAAGCGAAAATTAAAGCAAAACTTTGTGGATTAGCAAGACCTGAAGAAAAAGATATTGTCGCTGTATTTAATAGTGGAGCTCAAAGAGTTAATATTTTTGTATCTTGTTCAGATATTCAAACTGGTGCAATGAATAAGTCACTCAATAAAGAATTTGCTAAAACTCTTAAAGCAACAGAGCTTGCAAAAAGTAAAGGGCTTGAAGTTGAAATTACCTTGATGGATGCTGTAAGGGCAAGACCAGAAATGCTTTTTCCATTTGCAAAGGCCCTTGAAATGAAAGGTGCAAAAATTTTGACACTTTCAGACACGGTTGGAACAAGTGATGCATTTTCAACAGATAAATTATTTAGGGAAATGAGATTACATACTAATTTGGTACTTTCAGCGCATATGCATAATGATCGTGGTCAAGCAACTGCAACAACTCTTGCAGCATTACGTGCTGGTGCAAGACAAGTGCATGTTACGGTTGGTGGACTTGGAGAACGAGCGGGAAATGCAAGTCTTGCAGAAGTTGTAATTGGGGCACATGATCAACTTATGTTAAAATCAACTGTTCAAAAAGAAAGACTTGGCCCAGTAATAAATATAATTTCTAAAATTGGAAATTTTAAACTTTTTGAAGGCGCACCAATAACTGGAGCTAGAGTACACTCTCATGCAGCTGGACTTCATATTGGAGCATTAAAAGCATTTAGTCCATTCCCTCCTGAACGTGTTGGACGTAAAACGACTATTCTTTATGGTGCAGGTACAGGAAGAAAAGCTGTTGAAGAACTTTTACTACAACTTGGAAAACCAGTAACTCCTCAAAATGTACAAGAACTTGTAACTTATTTTAAGTCACATGGGGAAAAGGGAAAAGTTTTTACACAAACTCAAGCAAAAAAAGTTATTGTTAGACGATCAGCTAAAATAAAATAAATTTCTAATCTTATTTTTAACAAAAATATTTAATGTTGACTTATTTTTAAAAAAGTTTCAAGTTTGTTTTTACCAGCTAATTTTATCTTTAAGTTTGATATTTTTTGCTTTTCCGACTGGTAATTCAATAAAATATTTTGCTGGTTTTTTTGGAGAATAATTTAAAGAAAATGGAGTTAATCTTGCTTTATCTATAACAATTTTATTTTTATTTAAAAATACAATATCTATTGGAAAAAAAACAAACAACATATGTACTGAGCTATTAATTATACTCTCTGTTTCACTTTCAAAAACTAATGCATAATTAAATTTTTTTTCTTCTTCAAACATTAATCCTTTCATTCGTTGAAAAGAATTTTTAGTATATTTTACATTTTTAATAATTAATTTATCATTACATGTTAACATCTTATCACACTATTCAAGTAATTCTAATTGGGGTACTCTAATTTCTTCAATTAATCTTTTTGTTTCTTTTGGTGTTGTATTATATTTTTTCTTTTCTTCAACTTTTTTAATCATTTCATCAATTTCAGCCATTTTACTTTTTAAATTTTTAATTATGATGTCCATTTCTGCATTTACTTCTTGATGATTTTCATTAGGTTGGTCTTTGTGATTAGCTACTTTGTCTTTTAAATTCTGAATTGTAATTTGGCCATCTTGCACTTCTTTCACCTATTAATTTACTGATTTTAGTATATTTAAACATTAGTTTAACTAATTTTTTAATTGCTTTTTTTTAATTTACTTTTTTAAATTTTCAAGTTTTTGCTTATCATAAAATATTATAATCAAAACAACTATTTTTTATTGTAAATTCTTCGCTATGTTTTATTCCTTCTATTGATTCATATTCAATTATAATTTCATTTTGAATAGAATCATTTATATTGCATGGTAAAGTGTTTGTTAAAAATAAACGTTCTTGACTAATCTCAAGTAAATTGTTTTGATTTAAGTCAGTATTTTGATCATTAATTTTAATTGATTTTATTAAAATCATATTTGTTGAATTATTTTTAATTGAAATCAAATAATTCCCATCTTTTGTTAATAGATTATCAGTAACTGTAATGGGGTTTAATATTAATCCTGCTTCTTTTGCTTTTTTATTAGTATCCTGATTATTGATTAGATTTGGTAAAAGTATTACTCCAATTAGAGCAAGAATTAAAACTATTGAAAGGATTACAAGATATTCAATAGTTCCTTGTCCAAAAATT
This sequence comes from Candidatus Iainarchaeum sp., assembly GCA_028691435.1. GTDB lineage: Archaea > Iainarchaeota > Iainarchaeia > Iainarchaeales > JAAZKV01 > JABIDZ01. Next base: position 1,598 of record JAQUZG010000007.1, on the reverse strand, counting down.
TTTGTTAGAGTATGTTTTTGGTTAAATTTAATTTGTTTCATTAATTTAATTAGGTTTTTTTAGTTATTAAATTTAATTATTTAATAATATCATTTGTTTGGTTTGACCAAAATATTAAATCAAGGTCTTCTAATTTGATTTTTTCTTTTTTACAAAATTCTTTTACTTTGTTTTCAATAGCTAAATATTTTTTTTCGTTTAATGTTTTTGGAATTTCATCAATTATTTTTTCTTTTAATAGGTTTTTCAAAACATGTCTATCAAGTATTGTAATTTCTTCAAAAAATCCAATGTTTCTTAAAAAATGAGACGCCTCTTTAAATCCATATCCATTAATTTCTTTAACTAAATTTTTTCTACAATTAATTATGTTTTTTTCAATTTCCATTTCTTTTAATTTTTCTATCAAGTTTTCTTCTAGATATTTTTCTTGTAATTCTTTTATTCTCTTAGCCTTTGTTTTATAAAATCTAATTGATTTTATTTGGTTTTCAATTTTATTTAAACTCACACTTTTATTATGTAGCATACTTTTATTTTTTAAATTTTCAATTGACTTAAGTGCTTGTTTAGCAGAACTTTGAGGGGTAAGTAAACAAAAACACATTTCTTCAAAAATAATCTTACTATCGTTTGATGCATATTTTTTCTTAAAATCAACTAACTTTTTAATCGATTTTTCCTTTAATTCAATTGACTTATAATCAATTTTATTTTTTTTATTCATTTCATCACTCATTAAATTAAAATAGAAATACAGTTTTCTATTATTGTTAATTTCTCAAATTATTATTGTAACATATAGTTTTTAAATAAAAACATGTTCTATTTATTTAACTAATGTGATAATTATGCTTGAAACAATTGCTTTTATTCCTGATGGAAATCGTCGTTATGCAAAAAGAGAAAACATTTCTGTTGAAAAAAGTTACTTAATTGGAACAAAAAAAGCTTGGTCAATTCTTGAATGGTTATCTAGATATCCTGAAATAAAAAATGGTATATTTTACACTTTTTCAACAAAAAATTTTAATCGTCCAAAAGAAGAACAATTAATTTTAATGAAACTTTTTGAATCTGAATTAAAGCATATAACTTCAAAAGAAAAAACTGAATTTTTACAAAAAGCAAAACTTAAAGTAAAATTTATTGGTAACTCAAAATTATTTTCAAAAAAACTTCAAGATTTAATGAAAATTGTTGAAGAATCAACAGCAAAAAATGGTTTTAGAACAGTGTATTTTGCAATAGGATATGATGGACAAGAAGAAATAGTTCAAGCAGTAAAAAATTTTGTTAATGAAGTTGCCGCAGGAAAAAAACAAATTTCAAACTTAACTATTGAAAATTTTAAAAAATATTTACAAGTTGATTTAAACCCTGACTTAATTATTAGAACATCTAAAGAGCAAAGATTATCTGGATTTTTAACTTATCAATCCGCATATTCTGAACTTTTATTTATAGATAAATATTGGCCAGAAATAAATGAAGACGATTTAAAAAAAGCAATTGATGATTATAACAATAGAGACAGAAGATTTGGAGAATAAACCAAAAGTAATTATTTAAAAAACCTACTAATCAAATTTATTTTA
>JAQUZG010000033.1 GCA_028691435.1 Candidatus Iainarchaeum sp. | reverse complement strand
TTTTTACTTTCTTCTTTTGAATAATTTCCAAGAAGCCAAGATAATTTCATTAAAGCAGTTTCAGGTAGCATATCTTCACAATAAATTACGCCAATTTCAGATAATTTTCTTAAATTAGTGTAAACATTTGGGTGTACGCGTCCATATAAGCATTGACTAGTCATACCAACAACACAACCTGATTTAATTAATTCTAAAATCTTTTTAACAAATTTATCTTCTCTAATTGGAGTATGGCCTAATCCTGTTCCTTCAATAATTAATCCTTTATAATTTTTATAAAAATCAAAAATTTCTTCGCTTATTCCCGGGTGCATTTTTACTAATCCAACTTTTTCTTCAAATTTATTTAAAAACTCAAATTTACCTTTTGATTTTTCCATTTCTAATTTATTTTTAATCCATTTAATTTCATGATTTTTATAATCTACTAATGCAATTAGGGTATCATTAATTGCTTTAAATGCATCTCGTCTTGATGTGTGCATTTTTCTTGTTTTTGTTCCTGGTAAAATTGCACAACAATCATCATTTGTAGAATTATGCATACAAACTGCTACTCCTTTAAAATTTGTTTTTGTAATAAATTCTGCAGCACTAATCAAATTCATGGCAGCGTCACTACTTCCTCTATCACTTGATCTTTGTGAACCAACAATCAAAACTGGTTTATTCACATTTTTTAACATAAATGAAAGAATCGCAGCACTATATCCAAGTGTATCTGTTCCATGCCCAACAATTATTCCTTTTATTTTTGGATTAACAAGTTGAGTATTTATTGCTTGTGAAATTTTTTGATAATGTGTTTTATTCATGTCCTCGGACATCATATTTTCAATTAATTCTGGTTGTATGTTAGTAATTGTAAAAAGTTCTGGAAATAAGGCTGCTAAATCTTCAACGGTAAATGACGCATAAACTCCACCACTTGAGTAATCTACTCTAGATGCAATTGTTCCACCTGTGTGAAGAAGTGCAATAGTTGGTAAATCTTTATTTTCTTTAATCTCAACAGTTTTTGCTTTGCTTACTTTTTTTGTTTGACCAAGTAATTTAATATTTTTTATTTTATCAATCTTAAAACCAGCATTATATCCACTGTCAAGTTTAATCATTAAATTTTCACTTCGTGATGGCATAACCCAACCAATAATATGAGTATTTTCAAAATCAAATTCAATTTTGATTCCTTCACTTAATTTGTTTTTTTTAAAAAATTCTTCAATTTTCATATTATAAATTAAATACAAAATGTTTTTATTTAAGCCTTTTTTAAAAATTAATGACTATTTTAAATTTAATTTAACATCCATTTGTAACTGTTGATGGAGAAGGGTCTTCACAATAAACAGAATTGTTTGTTAAAATTTGTAAATCACTATTAGGTTTTTTTTCCATCCATTTAGCTAAACATTCATAACCAAAATTACATCCACTGCATTTATGAATTTCTCTATAAACCAAAATTTCTGTTTTTATAGTTTCATCATATGGGTCAGTTTCGTATTCGCCAGTTGGCCAACTAATTACTTCTGTTCCATCAATTGTTATACAATTCTCATTTTCTTTAATAGTAAATTCTAATTCCTTATTGTCTATTCCACCATTTTTTGCACTAACTGTTACACTTGCTTTGTATTCACCACTAGTTTTCAAATCAATTGCATAATTTAATGTTTTAATTCCATTATTTTCTAATAGATCTACAAATTGTGGGGTGTATTCTATTTCAGTATCTTTCCAATTGTCATTTACTTTTTTCATTATTTTTATATTCACATTTGCTTCTCTTAAAATGCTTGTTCCATCATTTTTAAAAGTTACAATAACATTTTTTTTAGTGTTATCTAATTTAATTTCAATTATTTTTGCTTCACTTGGTTTTTTACCAAAATAAATAGTACAGCCCACCAAATTTTCAATTGGCATACACCTAGTGTAAAAATCAATTTTTCTATCTTGATTAAAACTAACATATTTTTTACTCCAATTTACTTTTTCACACTTTTCATCTTCAGCACAGCATAAATTTGGATCCGTGCATTCAAAAGAAACTAAAATATCTTCTTGTGTTAATTCACTAGTAGTTAAAATATTATCTTTGACTACTTTTGCATCTTGATAAGTCATAATTGTTCCTTTATCTGATTCTGCTTTTGTAATTTCTTTTTTTAGTATATTTACCAATGATTCTTGTGGTTGAACAAATAATTGAAAAACTAGTGCAATTAATGCAATTGTGGCAATTGCAAAAACTACCATCATAAACACATCTTTCATATAATCACTTTCTTGTTGCTTTTAATTCCCATTTTAAAAACCATTTAAATATTCCAGTTATTGCAAAAATAAATGCAAAAATCATTATCCACCCAAGATAATTATCTTGATAAAAAAATCTATCTTTATATTTTTGTGACCAAATATAAACTTGTATTGTTAACCAAGCACAAACTAGAAGAGTAGTTCCAATTAAAATTATCCGTTTATAATTCATTTTAATCAATATATTATTCTTTTTTTAATTTAAATAAGTTTCTTTAAGACAAAATTAAAATTTAATTTTTATTAATTTAGTTATTATTAAATTCAGTTAATTGTACTCTTTTTTGATTTTCATACATTTTTTTAATTTCTAAATTTGTTGTTGAATCGGTTGATTTTTTATCCATTCTAAATTTTATCATTCTTGGAAATCTTAATGCAAATGCTTTTTCTCCTAATTCTGCTTTATTACAACTGTGTGTTTTACTTAATGTAATTTCATCTGCTCTAACTTCAATAACTATTTGTGGATTAACATAAAAATCTGGTTCAAATTCGCTAATAACATTTTTTGGTTTATTTTTAATTTTTAATTTTGATAAAATTCCTTCTAGTTCTTTTAATATGTCTTCAGTCATTCCTGTTCCAATTTTTGCAATACTTTCAAAAGTATCATTTTCTTTATTATATGTTGCAGCAAGTAATGCTCCAAGACCAAATTGTGTTCGCTTGCCTTTTCCATCATAATAACCAATTATTGTCAAATCAACAGTATCTTCTAGACTTCCTTTGTATGATCTTTTTAGTTTAATCCAAGCATATTTTCTTGCACCTGCAATATATTGTGCATTTAGGTCTTTAGCAATTATTCCTTCAAGCCCTTGTGCAATTTTTTCTTCAAAAAAATCTTCTAAATCTTTTGGATTATCAATTAGTTTCATTTCACTAAGTGTGATTATTTGATTATCATCTTTTTTTATAATTGATTGGAGTTTTTCTCTTCTTTCTAAGTATGTTTGATTCATATAATTTTTTCCATCAACAAAAACTACATCAAACAAAAATAATTTTAATGGATATTCTTTTGATTTTTTTTCAATATCATATTTTCTTTTTCGCTGAATTGTAATTTGAAAAGGATAATATTCATTAGAGTCTTGATTTACTGCTAATGCTTCTCCTTCAACAATACAACTTTTTGGTAATTGTTTTTTTGCAGCTTCAATTAATTCAGGAAACATTGGAGTTATATCTTCACTTTGTCTTGAAAATATTTTAATATCATTTCCATTTTTACTAAGCTGAACTCTAAACCCATCATATTTTGCTTCTACTGCACATTTTCCAAGTTTTTCAATTATTTCTTTGCTGCTTGGTAGTCTTTCTGCAGCAGTTGGTCTAATTGGTGTTCCAGGACTTAATTTAATTTTGTCTAAACCTTTTGCTCCATTTTCTTTTATTAATTCACAAATTGTGCCAAGATCAGAAAAAACATTATATGCTCCTTCAATTTTTTCTCTAAATTCAACTTTTATTTTTCTTTTTTCATCATCATTTAATTCTTGCCAATTTTTGTTATTTTCTTTTGCAAGAATTATTGCAAAAGCATCCATTATTGTTGGGTCACCAATTCCTAAGCGTATGTTTCCAAGTGGAATTCGTGCAATATATTTTGCTTCTATAGGACTAGCTGAATTAAATAACTCTGCAAGTATTTTCTTTTTTAATTCTTGACTTCCTTTTCCTTCTTCATTAGACATTTTTTCTAAATTTGAGAAAACTTTTTCAATAGTTAAGGGGTTACTAAAAAGTGCACCTTGTTTTCTTTCACCAACTAATTTTTCTGCAACTTCTCCAAAATCACCAATTTTAGTAAATAATTTATCAACTTCTTTTCTAGTGTATCCTGTAGCTTTGGATAATCCTTCTGCAATCATTTTTTCTCCAAAACCAATTTCTTGTCCTTTAAATGTTGGGGCAATTTGTCCTTGAATTAAATAAATAGTTCTTTTGATTTCATTAGTAGAAATAGATTCAAATAACTCAACTAAAACGTCTGTAATTTCAAGTCGTGATTTAATTTCTTCAATTTTATTAAAATAATTTGCAATTTCACTAAATAACATATTTTATCAATAATATTAGATTCTAATCTTTTTTTAAAGGATTTTATTTTATTTCATAAATTTTTTTTGTGCCTCAGTCTGCCCATCATTCATCACACAACTGCCCAGCCAGTTGACATCTGGCACCATTTTCGCTGTTGCTCAATGGAGCTTGCATGTCTTCTAGACAATTGGCTGTCAGACAAATAATTCATCATCACAGGCATTTAATTTATTTAATGATTATTATTAAAAATCAATTCAATTAATGAATTTTCACTTAATTTAGGACAATTTGTTGATTTATCAAAACATTTTTTCTATTTTAATTGAACAATTGGGTTTAAATACTTTAATCTTCTCTATTTTTTCAAGCTTGACAAAGGTCAAAGCGTGGGGGTATTATTATGGCTGAAGCATTAGTTGTTGCATCAAAAGTTAAAGATGCTATTAAAGAACAAGATTGTAACACTGCAAGTGATGCAGTTGATGCATTAAGTGCAAAAGTAGCAGAAATGATTAAAGATGCTGCAAAAAGAGCAAAAGAAAACGGAAGAAAAACTGTAAGAGGAATTGACTTCTAAATTTTTAACAATTTTTGGTTGAATTTATTCAACCATTTTTTTTATTAACTATTAATTATTTATATACATTTTTAAGAACTTTTAATCCCCATTTAAAATAAGCTTTCTTTTTATTTTTGATATAATCTGCGTAAAATTCTAATATTAGTTGATTTGTTTTTTCAACAGTTCGTTCTTTTTTAGGGACTGCATAAGCTATTCCAATTAACCCTGGACCAATTGTTAAATAAATTTTTTTTATCTGATTTGGTAATTTAGAAAAATGTTGTCTTGAGATTGGACGTATTCCCATAAAATTTAAATCTCCTTTTAATAAACTGATTACTTGTGGTAATTCATCAAGTTTTGTTTTTCTCAAAATTCTTCCAAATTTTGTTGCATATGGTTCTCTAGCTTCATTTTGTAAAGTATCTTCCGCCATATAATTTGAATGTGATCCTTTTCTCATTGTTCTAAATTTAGTGATTACAATAGGTCCAGTTTTTCCAACTCTAATTTGTGAATGAAATATTTTTCCATCACTATATATTTTTTTCATGTTTAATCAATTAAATAGTTTTCTGTTTATCTCATAATAGTTAATTGAATTTTCATTATCAATTACAGCAATTATTGATTTTATGTGTATATTTCCAGCAAGTCTAGTCAATCTAGAAATTTGAGTCATATTTAATTTTTCACTTTCTTTTAAAACATTTAAACCATATTCGGAATGCATTTCGCCCATTTTTTTTCCTTTTGGGTAAATTCTAAAATCAAAACCAAATTTTAATCCAGTCTTAATACAATATCCCTTTTCTCTTAAGTCTTGATAAACTAAATATTTAGAATAAAATTTTTTGTCAAACTTAATCCCAATTTCAATTAATTCATTTTTTTTAATTAATTTTTTTCCATTTAATAATTTAATTTTTAATTTATTTTTTTCTATTAAATAAAGTCCTTCAAATAAATCAAGAATTAATTCTCTTTCAGTCTTCTCTCCAAATCCTTTTTCAACTAATCTTGATTTTAAATTATTGTTTTCTACAATAATCTTATTTTCAATTAAACTGTTTATTGTGTCATTTTCTTTTTTCATTTTTTCACCAAATTTTTTGTGTTTTCATTATCTAATGGAATTAAAGCATATCTAATTTTATTTGATTCAAGTTCTTTAATTATTTCTTTATTAAATTCAGTTTTATCATCAACTAAAAAAACAATATTTGTTTTATGAATTAATGAATTAGCCACTATCTTTTTTGTAGTTACTCCCCATTCACTAATTTCTTCACAATCAATTTTTTTATCTTTTAATTTTTTAATTAATTCCAAACTTATTTTTCTAAATTGCATGATATCGCTAATTGCACTACTTGCTTTATTTACAAAACTTTTATCCATTACATGTAATAAAATGACTTGATCTGGTTTTACTTTAACTATTTCTTCAAAAAATTTAGTGTCATTTTCCTTTAGAGTAAGTATTGGAACTAAAATATTCATAAAATATAAATGTTCATTTACTCTTATTAAATTTACTATTTGGCTTGATTTATTATATTTATTTATTAAAAGTAATAATTCTAATATTTGTTATAAAATTTAATAAAACAATTTAAACTAAATAATTAAATACTTTAAAGTTTTTTCTATTTATATGTTTAAATCACTTTCATATGATATTGATGAAGTTATAAAACTCTTTAAAATAAATAAAAATTTTGACTTACGTGGTTTAAGTAATCGTTTGATTAGGGAAGCAACTATTGAAAATGATTTTGCAAAAGCTGAACTTGGTGTAATTGCATATGCTCTACATAAGATAGAAACAAAGAATCATATTGTTTCCAGTGATGAGTGGAGAAGAGTAAAAATTGAAATTACAAAAAGCTTGTTAGGAGCAAGAGATGCTTCAAAAAGAAATGATTCTATCGATTTACTGAATAGTTTAAAATCAACCATTTGGAGTATAAAAAATATTGATTCAATGCTTGGAAATTATGTTGAAAGTTTATATGAAAAAGCAAAAGTAAAGCAAGCATCTTTAGCATACAGTTATGGATTAAGTATAAATCAAGCTGCAGTATTAACTGGCGCAGATATAAAAGAACTACAAAGCTATATTGGTTTTACTACAATGCATGATGAAGAAGTTGAAGTAAAAAATTTAATTGAACGGGTAAATGAATTAAAACAACTTTTTAAAATTGGACAAATTGATAAAGTATCCAAAGCAGTTATTGATTCAGGAACAATGATTACATTGTCAAGTACTTGCTTAATGAACATATTTAAAGAATTTATAAAATCAAATAGAATTGAATTAGTAATTTCAAATGATATTTCTAATGAAAGTGTTTGGAAACCAATAACTAATAAAAGATTTGCTTTAAATGCCGCGAGAATAAAATTTGCTTTTGATTCAAAAATAGT
>JAQUZG010000032.1:1507-7620 GCA_028691435.1 Candidatus Iainarchaeum sp. | reverse complement strand
GCTCATCAAGAATTAGTTGAAATTAGAAATAAATTAGAATCACACTATAAAGATATGCAAGACTTCGAATTCACAATTGAAAATGAAAAACTTTATATGCTTCAAACAAGAAACGGAAAAAGAACAGCAAAAGCTGCTGTAAAAATGGCTGTAGATATGGTTGCTGAAAATCTAATTGACAAAGAAACAGCTGTTTTAAGAGTTGACCCAGCTTCACTAGATCAATTATTACACAAACAATTTGATCCAAAAGCTAAATATGCTCCATTAACAAAAGCTCTTCCAGCTTCACCAGGTGCTGCTGTTGGAAAAGTAGTATTTTCTGCAGAAGATGCAAAAATAAAAACAGATGAAGGACAAAAAGTAATTTTAGTAAGACTAGAAACATCTCCAGAAGATATTGAAGGAATGAATTCAGCAGTTGGAATTTTAACTGCAAGAGGAGGAATGACTTCACACGCAGCAGTTGTTGCAAGAGGAATGGGAAAATGTTGTGTTTCAGGAGCTGAAGAAATAAAAGTTGATGAACACGCTAAACAATTTTCATGTAAAGGAACAATTGTAAAAGAAGGTGACACAATCTCACTAAATGGTTCAACAGGTGAAGTAATTCTTGGAGAAGTTGCAACAGTTGATCCTGTAATGGAAGGAGAATTTGGCACATTAATGTCTTGGGCAGATTCGTTTAGAAAATTAAAAGTAAGAACAAATGCTGACACACCAGCCGATGCAACACTTGCAAGAAGTTTTGGTGCAGAAGGAATTGGATTAGTAAGAACTGAACACATGTTCTTTGAAGCAACAAGAATCAAAGCAGTAAGAGAAATGATTTTAGCAAAAAATTTAGAAGATAGAGAAAAAGCTTTAGCTAAAGTTGAACCTTATCAAATTTCTGATTTTGAAGGAATTTTTAATGCAATGGATGGACTACCAGTTATAATTAGAATGCTTGACCCACCATTACATGAATTCTTGCCAACAAAAGAAGAAGACATAAAAGAAATTGCAAACGAATTAAATGTAACATTTGATGAATTAAAATCAACAATTGATTCACTACATGAATTTAATCCAATGCTTGGATTTAGAGGATGTAGACTTGCAGTAGTGTATCCAGAAATAATGAAAATGCAAGTAAGAGCAATTTTCAAAGCTGCAATGAATGTTGGTGCAAAAGGAATTAAAGCACTTCCTGAAATAGAAGTTCCATTAGTGGGACACGTTAAAGAATTTACTAAATTAAAACAATTAGTAAAAGATGTTGCGCAAGAACTAAATGCTGAAGGAAAAGTTCATTACACAGTTGGAACAATGTTTGAAGTTCCAAGAGCTGCACTAACAGCAGACTTACTTGCTAATGAAGCTGAATTCATTTCATTTGGAACAAACGATTTAACACAAATGACTTGTGGATTCTCAAGAGATGATGCAGGAAAGTTCTTAGGTCCATATGTAAATATGGGGATTTATGAAAGAGATCCATTCCAAGCAATTGATCAAGAAGGTGTTGGTTTACTAATGAAACACGCTGTTGATTTAGCAAGAAAAGTAAAACCAGATATTGATATTGGAATTTGCGGAGAACACGGTGGAGAACCAACAAGTGTTGAATTTTGTCACAGAATTGGTTTATCAAATGTGTCATGCTCTCCATACAGAGTACCAATCGCAAGACTAGCAGCAGCACACGCAGCAATAAAAGAAAAATCTGCATCAAAAGATTCTTCACAATATAATAAATAAAATTTAAATTGAGAAGCGAAAGCTTCTCACTATTTTTTATTAATTTTTTTAAAATTAATATGGTAACCTAAAAAGCAAGTTTTAAAAACCATTTTTTTTACAATTATTTGTGAAAAAACTGTTTTTCATTAAAATTTAAGGGTGTGTAAAATGTTTAGAAGATCAATTTTATTAATTATTATTTTAGTTTTGTCAATTTTTGTTAGTGCAACATTTATGCATCAACCTGGTTGTGAAGAAATTTGTGAAAATGAATTTACTGATGAACTTACTGATGTTTGTTTAGAAGAATTTGGAGATTATCCATATCTTGGTACTGAATGTTTAAGTGAACATATTGGAGATTATGCACAAGAATGTTTAGATGAATTTAATGATTATGTTGATGATGAAGGTGCTGATCCTAGTGCTGCTGAACAATGTTTAGAAGATAATTCAGACTATTATTCACAAAGATGTGTTGAAGATTTTGAAGATGAATCAAAAGAACTTTGTTGGGATTGGTTTGGAGATTATATGATTTCTAATTGTGATCAATATATTGATGATAGTCTTGTGAGAGGAACAACTCCTGAATGTTGTGAATATGAAGATCAATTTTATGTTGATGAATTAGGAGAATGTCTAGATTATGAACAAGCCGTTTGTCAAGAACTTGGTATGTGCCAATATGATGGTGATGATTATTGTTCAGGACTTTTTAATCAAGACGATGAATGTGTATCATTTGAACAATCTTATTGTGAAGAAATTGAAGGAATTTGGGATGATGGTTATTGTATAAGTGACGGTGCAGAATATGATGAATTTGTGTGCACTGAATGGGAAAATGGATTTTGGATAGAAAGTGAAGAATATTGTGCAGAAACTGAAGAAGAAGCAAATTGTATTGATAATGGAAATTTTTGGAGTGAAGATTTATTTGAATGTTATGAATATTTTGATGAATTAGAATGTAATGAAGAAGGATTATTTTGGTACGATGGAGAATGTATTGAATCAGAAGAAGTTTATGAATGTGCAATAGATCAATTATTTTATTGCGAAGCGCAAGATCAATGTGTTGAAAATGAAGATGAATGTTGTGACGAAGAAGGACTATTTATTGAAATGGATGGAATTTGTGCAGATAGTCAAGAAATGGCAGAATGTTTAAATGACGGATTATTCTGGTCAGAAGATAATGATGAATGTTATGACTTAGAAGACGAAGCAGATTGTGTAAATAGTGGATTTATTTGGGATAATTTTTTTGATGAATGTTATGAATCAGAAGATGAAATAAACTGTATTGAAAATGACTATTATTGGTTTGATAGTAAATGTATTGAATTCAAAGATGTTTATGATTGTGAATTAAATAATTCATTTTATTGTGATTCACAAAATGATTGTGTTGAATTAAGAAGTGAATGTTGTACTAATAAAGACTTATTTATTGAATCAGATGGAACTTGTGCTAATTCTGTTGAAGAAGCAATGTGTTTAAACAAAGGGTTGGTATGGGCAAATTCTACTAAAGAATGTTATGATCCAGAAGGAAAATTAGCATGTTTTGAAAAAGGATTTAATTGGTCTGATAAATCAAATATATGTTTAGACAATTCTAAAAAAATAGATTGTGAAAATTTAGATTATTTTTGGACTAATGGAAAATGTGTAGAATTTGAAAAAGTTTATGATTGTTTATCAATTAACAAATATTATTGTGAATCAGAAGATGCGTGTCTTAGTTCTAAATCACAATGTTGTGGCGCATCAAATTTATATTTAAACGCGGATGGATTTTGTGAAACAAATCCAAAACTAGCAAAATGTATTAACGATGGACTTTATTGGTCATTATCTGATAATGCATGTATAAATTTAAGTGATAAGTTATCTTGTCAAAGTAAAGGATTTAATTTTGATGCAAAAACAAATACTTGTTTAGATAATCAAGAAAAAATTGATTGTAAAAATTCAGATTATTATTGGTTTAATAATAAATGTTATGAATTTGAAGTAATTTATGATTGTTTAGCTCTTGATCAATTCTATTGTGATTCACAAGCAAAATGTGTTAATTCTAAATCTCAATGTTGTGATAGTTCAACAACATATAATGAAGATGATGGAGTTTGCGAAACAAAAAATCAATCTTCAGGGTTAAATTATCTTGACAATAATAAATTTCAAATTTCAACTGAAAAATTATTGTCTTCAAATAATAAAATATTTAATATTGGGGCAGTTTTAAAAACTGACAAAAATTTATTAAAAAATTATAATTGTGATGATTATAAAAGTATTTTTTCTTTATATGATTCAAAATTAACAAAAAATAATAAATTAATTAATAAGAATTCTAAAATTGAATCATTATCTAAAAATATATTAGATAATCAAACTAAATCTTTAGATAAATATTCTAATCTATCTAATGCACAAATTCAAACAATTTATAATTATTTAAATGGATTTTGTAAAACTGATATAAATAACTTTCCAAAAATTGATGATAAAAATATTTTAATTTCAAAAGAAAAAATAGTTTCATCAATTCTTGAATTTAATCCAATTGTAAATATTGTTGGAATTTATAAAGATGGAAAAAAAGATAATTTTTATGCAAATTTAACTAATAGTATAAAATTTTTTAAAGGCGTAAATACTGGAGCAAGTATAGAATTTGAAATAAATGAAACTGATTTAGTAAATATTTTATCAAGCTCAAATATTAGCAATGCATTTTATACTTATATTAAAAGTGATAAAATCAAAACAAAAATTTTTGCTAGAAAAGTAGTTGTTTTCAAAAAAGAAATTGATAAATTTAAAAATATTGGAAGAATTCAATTAAAATAATTGTTAAATTAAATGGTGAATAAAATGTTAAATAATTTTAAAGTTTATCATAAAATTTTTAATTTTTCAATTATTTGTTTTTTACTAATATTTAGTAATCTGGTTATTGCTGATTGTTATATCCCACTAACTGATCAAACAAATAATATTTCTACTGACACAGTTCTTTGTGAAGATACTTATGATTTTAATTCATCAGATTTTCAATTTCAATCTCCTCCAGGGGTATTTAGAATTAATGCCAGCAATATTACTTTTGACTGTAATAATTCAATTTTAAATGGTGATAATGGTGGAGAAATGTTTGTAACTAATGATAATAATATTATTTTAAAAAATTGTACAATAAACAATGTTTCAAAAGCAATATTATCTAATGGATTAAATGGAATATTATTTTCTGACATTAATATTTCAAACACTAATATTGCAATAGATATGACGGGGTCAGATAATAATATTATGAATATGAGCATATCTAATTCTAATACTGGAATTTGGGATTATCAAACAAACCATAATTTATATTCAGACCTTAATATTAATAATTGTTCAAAAGGTTTTGAAATTACGGATGCAACAAATATGCTAATAAAAAATAATTTTATCACTAACTGTAATACAGGGCTATTCTTAGTTGAAGTAATTGGTGGAAATCCAGTCATTAATCGAAATTTAATTTACAATAATTATTTTGATAATTCTGTTGATATAAATTCAACTGAAGTTAAGAATTACGATTATAATACAAATAAACAAATTGGGCAAAATATTATTGGCGGAACATATGTGGGTGGAAATTATTATTCCAATTATATTGGTGAAGATACAAATGGTGATGGTATTGGTGACACAAATATTCCTTATGAATTAAATTCACGATATGGTGGGCAATTTGATTATTTGCCTTTAAAAAACAGTTCTGTTTCATATTTAGATTGTAATTTACCTTGGGGTGGAGTAATAACACACGATTCAAATATTTTAGCCTATGATTCTAATTTAGTAGCTTGCGATAATAATTGTATTAGTGAAATTAGAGTATGTGACGATGGAAATTTAAGTGGAAATTTTACAAATCAAACATGTGCAGTAAATTGTTTAAATTGTAATCTTGATGGAGTTACTGTTAATCATAATACTAGTCGATTATTTTATTTATTAACTTCTTCAAGCAATTGTTCATCAAATTCAATAATTAGAATTTGTAATGATGGAAATTTAACAGAAAGTGATGATTATAAATATGCATCTTGTTCTTCACCACCAAGTGGAGGCTCTGGTGGATCTTATCGTCCAATAATTACAATTGATCAAAATTTAATTGTTATAACAAAACCAGTTGATCAAAATTTAATTGACTTAAATAATGAATTAATTGATGAAATTAAGGATGAAGAATTTGATTTTATTTCAAAATTAAATTATTTATTTGATAATTTAAGTTCTGATATTAAAAATGAAAAGTTTGATTTTATTTTAGCTTTAAAAAAATTATTTGAAAATGGATTAATTTTAAAATA
>JAQUZG010000032.1:0-1407 GCA_028691435.1 Candidatus Iainarchaeum sp. | reverse complement strand
CCTTGGGCAAAAATGTCAAGACGAGAAAAATTACAAGTTAGACAAAAACATTCAACTCTTGCTTTAACTGAAAAATTTTTATCAATTAATCAATTTTTAAAACGAATTGAAAATGGCCAAGTTTCAAGATATGATTTATTCCAATTTTTAACTAAAACTTCTTTTTTTAATGAATATTGTAGAGTTAATGTTGATCATCTTTTACACTCGCCAGATTTAAAACTTTTTTTAAAATCAAATAAATCTGATTTTTTAAAACTGTCAAAAAAAGCACAATTTGATTTTTTTAGAGTTTTTTTTGAAGCTAATGCATCTGATAAAGAAGTGGTGGAATTAGCTAAAGGAGCAGCTTTTGAAATATTGCAATCTGAATTATTTAAAATAAAAAAACCATTTGAAAAAAAATTAGTAAATTATTTAAAAGAAAGAAAAATTCCTTTTGATAAAACTGTTTTTGAAAGAACATTATCAATGATTTCTAGCAATAATCAATTGATTGATATTAATACTCAAAATATAAATTTAGCTTTTTTTGAAGCAAGTTATTTAAAAATTGCAAAATTAAGTAGAAGAGCAGAACTTGGATTTAATAAAGATATGAATTCTATTATGCGAGATAGTTTTCCAGATGTTAGATTAACAACAAACCAAAGAAAATCTATAAAAAGATGGGCTAAACAAGATATGATAAATTTTTCAATTCTTAATCGGATTACTAAAACTGGGGTAAAATTAAAAGATGGGGTATTTGTTGCACCAAATAATGTTATGGGTAAAATTGATTCCCATTATGCTTCTTTACCAGATAGAATAAAAGAACAATTTAAATCGTATGTTCCAATATCTAAGACAATAAGGCGGTCTAATCAAAATGGAAATGGACAAAATAGAAAAGGAAATAGAGAAGAACGAATGCAAGATTATCAAAGAAAACAAGCTGAAGAAGTAAAAAAAGAAAAAGAATTAGAAATCCAACTTAATCGTAAAGTAAGTGCTAAACAATTAGTTGGAGAAGAATTTAACACTACAAGATATTGTTTAACAGAAATTTCAAAATCTAATAAAAGAACTGCTGAAGTTATTTCTGATTTGTTAAAAAAAAGATTAATTTCTGCAGAATCAATTAAAAAATTATTTATTAGTCCACTCGCTCAAAAAGTTTTTATTGCTGCACTTGATAATAGATTTACAAATGAATTTGGTGTTCACCAAATAGAATCTTTAGCAAGAGGACTTGCATTTATTGGTGCAAAAGTTCCAAAAGAAAGACATGCTATAAACGCATTTAGAAATCAAAAAGAAAATAGGGCTGATAATATTATTAGATGGCTTGACAAACAAGGTTTAATTGAAACACAGCATAGAAATGGTGCGTGTCTTGGGTTAAGTAGAAAATAAATCTGATTA
>JAQUZG010000031.1 GCA_028691435.1 Candidatus Iainarchaeum sp. | reverse complement strand
ATTTTAAAAAATATTTTAAGTGATTATGAAAAAGAAGAACTTGAAGAAGAAGATTTACGAAGTGATTTTGTTGCAATGACAAGAGCAAAAAAAGAATTATATATAATAACTAAGAAGTTAGCAGACTACACTAATCAAAAATCAGAAACAGAAAATATTAACACAGAAGTAACTCTAGAAGAAAAATTTATTGAAAAACAAAAATTAGCATATAATCTTTTTGTAAACAAAGAATATGACAAAGCAAAACAATTACTAGAAACAAACAAAAAATGGCTAGAAGCATACATAAAAGATTATTTCAAAAATATGAAAACAATCTCATTCTCAACAGTACAAAAAGACGCTTATGAATTTCTAACAAAAAGAATAATCAAACTAAACGATTTTGGAAGCGCAATAAACATAGGTTTGACAGTACACAAAAAAATAGAAGAATACCTAAAAGGAAACGAACAAGAAATAACTCTCGAAGAAAAACCATTCTACGAAAACGCAATGAAAATAATCAATGACATAGAAAAAGAAGGATACAAACTAATTAAAGCAGAATACGAAATAAAAATGCCACTAAACAAAATAACAAAAACAGAATCTGATATAGAATTCACTGGATTTATTGACGCAGTATACAAAACAAACGACGAACTACTAATAATAGACTGGAAAACAAACCGAAACGAAGACAGCGGATCAAAACACCGTCAACAACTAGCACTATACAAAAAAGCATTATCAGTTTTAGAAAATACTCACGAAGAAAAAATAAAAATAGCACTAGCATACATCGGACTAAGACCAAACATCAACAACGGAACAATAAACTCACACTATAACAACTTACAACCACAAAAAACAGCAATAGAAACAATAACAAAAGAAATAAACCAAATAATCGACTGGAAAAACAATCCTAGTCTATTCATAGAAGAACTAAAAAAATCAACAAAAGAAGGAATGTTAATAAGAGCAATAAAAGAAGAACTAAACTAATTCATCTATAACCAGCAACAAAATTCTATTCTTTTAATGAAAAAAGAAGCTCAAAATGAGCCCCTCATCAAATTATTTTGATGAAATTAGATTAATTTTAACAAAACCATTCCTTGGCCGGTAGATTAATTTTTTCTTTTCAAGGTTTTGTATTGCATTGTATACTTCTTCTTTTGAATAACCTTTTTCTTCTGCTTCCATTTCTAATTCTTCTATAGGTAACATGTCTATTCCATCGTTATGGATTGTGTCATTTATTAGTTTTAGAATATTATTTTCTTGATTTGTTAAAAAAACGACTTTTCTAAGTTCTTTTTTAGTAAGATACTCATAAATACTAACTTTAATTAATTCATTAGGATTTTCTATTCTAACATCTATTGGAGAATTATCTGTTCTTATTATTATTTCATCACTCTTATTAACATTATAATCTCTAACTTTCTCAATATCAATCTCACACATTTAAACCACCTCAAAAAAGTATACTTTTTAATACACAATATAATTAATTAGTAGATTAATTTATAAAGAGAATTCTAATAAAACAAGTCAATTAAACATAATTTGATAAACTAGTTATTTTAATAAAGAATAATCAAGAACGCCAGTATGCATTGTTAATTTCCATTCTTTTCCAACTTTTGCATATACTTTACAAACTCGTCCCTTCCAATTATTAGATTGTCCATTTTTATGTAACCACAAAGTATCAATATCAACTACTGCAAAAGCACCATTCCATTCTTTAGAAATTTCAATTTTAATTATTTTTCGCTTATTGTGTTTTAAAATATGATTTGAAAATAAATCATTATAAACCATTTTCCACCTTTTATAATCAAACTTACCTAAATCAATTTCCCAATTTAAAGGATCATGTGATTTATTATCCTTTGGCCAAACCCAAACAAAATCAGGGTGAAAAATTGAAAGTAAAAGATTAACATCTTGAGTATCCCAAGCTTTAGTCTCACGATTAACAATTTCACGTATTTCTTCTAACAAATTATCTTTATTAGTCATAATAGTATATTAAAATAAACAATATATAAATATTAATGGCTCATTATTTTTAATTTATTTGTGTTTATTTTTTTCAAAAAGTTGACTTGCATTATTATAAAAAATGTTGTTTATGTCATTTTCATTAATAATTCCTTTTTTTAAAAGTTTTATTAATACTTTAAATAATTGTCCTGATGATTTTTTATGGGCGACTATTTTTGGGAGTTTTAATTTTTTGGACAAATTAATTAACTCTGGAATATTCCACTTGTATTTTTTTTCTGAGACTAATATTCTTATTCCTGCAAGATGTTGATGTTCTTTTGGCAATATTGATTTTGGAACTTTCATTTGAAAGCCTTCTAAATTTCCAAATGGAAAATCTGATCCAAATAAAACACGGCTTGGGCCGATTGATGTAATAATTCTTTCAATAATTATTGATTTTGCAGTAAATGCAGAAGTATCAACAAAAATATTTGGTTTATTTTTAATTACTTTTAATAATGATTTTAATTCAGTTAAGGTGTATGCTCTCCCCATATGTGCGAGTATAATTTGGGGAGTATTTTTAAACTGATTAATCATTTCACTAAAATTAGGTGATGATGGGGGAAATGGGGGATGAACAATTATTGGTAAATTAACTTGAGCCAAATCATGTGCTAGACTTTTAGAAATTCCTGAATAAATTTTAAATCCAACAAATCCTTGATGAGCGTATCTAAACATATCTTTTAAAGAACAATTTTTAGGTAAATATGCGACAGGTAATAAAGTGTTATCTCTTCTTGCCGATTCTAATATTAATAAATTAGATTTTTTACATTCATAACTTTCAGAAGGTAATGGGAAAACTACTGCTTTTTTGACTGAGTATTCTTTTAAATCTTTTTTGAGATCTTTTGCAGTATATGTATCAAAACTCAAATCAAGAAAAGGATTTTTAATGGATTTAGAACGTAAACGTGAATCAAATAAATGGTTATGAGAATCAATCTTTGGCATTTTTTTTAATTGTTTAATATTCATAAATATATTTTTATTAAGTATTATAAATAGATATTGTATTAATTATATTGTATTATTATGGATATGGGATTATCAACAAATATTATAACAACAAAAAATGAATGGGATTTATTTTTACAAATTTTAAGCACTGGTAAAAAAAATGTCGAAATTCATAATTCAATTACTCCAATTAGAACTAAAGATATTAATACATTAAAAGATATGGTTCAAAAAGGATATGTTTTTAGTTTGCATTCAGCAACAAATGAGTTATTAGAAAATAATAATCCAATAAGTAGAGCAGATTATGCTAAGATTGAATCAGAGATATTTATTGCTAATCAAATCGGAATAAAATATATAATTTTTCATTTACCGGGCGGAATTAAATATAGTGAAGGTTTGGAAAAATTGTCAAATTTAGCAAAGAAAAATAATGTCCAATTACTTGTTGAAAACGATCCTAAAGAAACTTTTTTTGATATTCCTAATTTAATTCAATTATTAGAAAAACTTGATTTGAAAATGTGTCTTGATCTTGGGCACCTAAATATTGAAACAAAAGGAAACATAAAAAAACAAAAAGACATAATTTTATTATTAGGAAATAAAATTTATCAAGTACATTTACATTCTAATAATGCAAAAAAAGACCAACATAAAGCATTATCCAAAAAACAATTACTTTTATTAAAACTTTTGCCAGAAAACACAAGATTAATTGCAGAGTCATTATCTTTTAATAATATTTTAAAAACAATAAAATTAGTTGAAAATTATTTTTCAGAATAATTTATAAATGAAACTGAACATCTGTTACAAAAAGGCATAAAATTATTGCTGAAGATATTAACAATTTTTTTTGTATTTTCAGAATTAAGAATTTCATCAAAATCTTGATTGAGTATGTTACCGTATACATAATTTTCACAATGTACTATGTCTCCATTAGGTTTAATTCTTATTTTATAAGGATCACATACTGAAGAAGATAATTGTTTTTCTTCATTTAAATACCAATTATCTAAATTTTTATCTAAATTTGGAAAAAAAGTTATTTTAGAATTGTTTTGCTTTAAAGCAAACTCTTTAATTTTACTTATTTCTTTCTTTAAAATTATTACATTTTCTCTATTAAGAGAATACAAATTAAAATCATGATTAAATATTTTATTAAAATGTTTCAGTTCAAAATCTTGCTGTAATTTTAATAAATTCTTGGTAATAAATGTTAAATGTCTTATATTAAGATTAATTTTAAGATCTGATGCAAATTTTGCCATATCTAATAAATTTCCCACATTATTATTAGTAATCGTACAATCAATTTGAATAGGGATTGATGGCAAATTTTCTTTTATTGCGATTAGATTTAATTTAACTATCTCAAAAATATTGGCTCGCCTAATTTTATTATGCACTTCTCCAACCCCATCAATTGAAACATTAATTGCATATGGTGGATAATCCTTAAATAAATTAATGATTTTTTCATTTGCTAATGAAAGGTTTGTCACTATATCATAAGGTATAGATAATTCTTTAAAAATTAAAATAATCTTATCAATATCTTTTCTTAATAATGGTTCACCACCAGTTAAACCAATTTTTAATTGTTTTCCATTATTTCTATAATAATTATTAATTTTAGTTAAAGCTAATTTTATTTCATCTAATGACATTTCAGAAAAATCATGTTTTGGACTATCATCCGCATGATACCTGCACATTTCACAACGACAATTACAACGAAGGGTAACTTCAAAAGGAATCTTTTCAGGAAGCATAAAAATCTATATTGGCCATCATTATTAAAATGTTTCTATTCATTTTATTCTCTAAAGAGGATACTTAAATGACAAAGCTAGAATTAGATAAATTTCTTAATGAATTAAAAAAAATTCAAGGAATAATTTCTATTTATTTATATGGAAGTATTTTGAATCCAAATTTTGATTATTTAAAAAAAGATATTGATATTTTAATTATTGCTAATGAAAAAAATCAATTAAAATTAATTAAAAAGATTGAAAAAATAAAAAATAAATATTCGTTAATATTGATTCTTGATCTTGGAATAAGATTCACAACTGAAATTGATAAATTTATTAATATTAATCGTCCCCCAACAGCATATTTTGGAATCGCTCATAAAAATAAACTTGTTTTTGGAAAAGATTATTTAGAAAAAATAAAAAATATAAAAATTATGCCAAAAGATATATTTATTCGAGTATGTAATCTTGCACAAGGATGTCGTGGGATATATTTAAGTAAAGATGAAAAAAATAGTTCTTTTTGGATAAATTATCAAAGAAAATGGTTGATAGTTGCTTTTTTAGAAGTACTTTATCTTGATGGGGTTTTTGAATTGAATAAAGAAAAAGGACTTAAATTATTTATAAAAAATAGTTCTGCCCCTAAAAAAATACTAAATTTACTTGATAGTGAAAAAACAACATTGTTATTATTACTAGAATCTTCTGAATGGTTAAGAGAATATTTATTAAAAAATTATTCAAGTCAAATTTAATTCCTTAAAAGAATATTCTTTAACTTGTTTAAAATCAGCAATAGACTGATTATTAAATTGTTTTTGGTGTCTTTTTTTTAAATAAGTAATATAAAAAATAGCTTCGGCAGCTTGTCCAATGTTGAAAAAAGGCAAATAAATATTAACTCTTTTAATAAATTCTAAATCAGGATTTTCTTTAAAATATTTTTTATAAAATAAAGTTTGTTCAGTTTTTGTTAATTGATTAAGTGTAAAAAATCTAGCAATGTCCATTGCTGGATCACCAGCTTTAGCAGTATTCCAATCAAAAAAATGTGCTTGTTTATTTTTAATCACCACATTATTAATATTTAAATCCAAATTTAATAGACTAAATGAAATATTTTTTCCATTAAAAATTAATTTAGTTTCTTTATCAAGTTGAATAAAGAATCTTAGTAACTTGATTGTTTCAATATTATTTGGTTCTAATTTATTTATAAAATTAAATAAGAATTTTTTTTCAGACTTAAAAAAATCTTGAATATTGCCCCTTTGACGATTAAATGGACGACCAAATTTACTAAGTTTTATCTGGTGAATTCTAGAAAACTCTTCCGCAATTAACATAATCGCTCGATTTGATTTTTTTTTGGGAATACGGCCTTTAATTTTTTCTCTAATTAAAATTGATTTTTTAAAATCAATCCCAATAAATTTTGGACCCAATCCACGACGATTAAGAAGTCGCAATGCGGCGGCTTCACTAGTTGTTGGAAAATTTGGGGCAGATCGTTTTTTTAATTTTATGATTATATCCTGCGCATTTAAATGTGAAGAATAAACATGATTATAATGTGTATTCTTAAAATTATGATTTACTGATAAAGGCCCTAATTTACTGACAATAATCTTTTTTCTTTTTCTCTTTATCGGCATATTAATATTAAAAGTTATTAGTTTAAATCTATTTCTAATTATAATAAAAATAATTAAATATATAAAGAATTAATAATAATTATGAATTTATTCGAAATACATGTTTATGGTATAATCAAAAATCAAAATAAAATACTTTTTCTAAAAAGTAATGGGGGATTAAAAAAATTTATGTTTCCTGGAGGCACATTAGAAAAATTAGAATCTTTAGAGGATTGTCTAAAAAGAGAAATATTTGAAGAAACAGGATTAAAAGTAAAAATAAATTCTTTAATTTATGCTGAAACATTACATAAAAAAGATCCTCCACAATTAGCAATAGTCTTTTTATGTAATACAAAAAAAATAAAAGTGAAATTAAGTCTTGAACATAATGAATATATTTGGGCAACAAAACAAAAACTAAAAAATCTTGATATTGCTCATCCAAAATTAACTTTTTTAGCAAAAAATCAACTAAAAAGTTGATTTTTATTAAACCAATGATTTAAATATTTTGAAATAAGGAATTATTAATGAATGATAGAATTTTTAAATGTAATTTAAATTTTAAACCTAATGATATGAAAATTGAAAAGTCAGTTAATCGAACATTAAGAAATGCACATTTTTTATTACAACTTGAATTTCCATATTCTCTTGCATTATCTACTTATAGATATAATTATGATAAACAAGAACTTGTAATAAAATCGGACTCGCATCATGAAGTTTTAAAAAAATTATATCTATTGGATGCTCAAATTAGACATGTTGATGATGTAATTGATGAAGAATTAAGGCCAATTAATAATCAAATTGAAATTGATAAAGAAATACAAAAATTTGAAAAAGATTATCCTATAGCTTATGATGTGGCAAAATTATTTAAAATTGAATCAGCATTAATTAATAATCAAAAATTAAAGCAATCTGATTTAATTATTGCAACAACTGAAGTAAGGCCAGCAGATTTTTTTGCACTCTCAGAAATATTAAAAAAAGAGTTTCCATCAAAATTAAATAAAAAAGATTTTGCTATTGCGGAAGAATTCTATAAAGAATATCATAGATATAGGGACATAATTGATGATATGATATCTATTGATGAAGATATAGTGAAAAATAATTATAATATTGTAATTCAATCTAAATCTAATGGATTATCTGCTGATTTTATACAAGATTTAGCTATTGGGAAATTGACAAAATTAAAACAATTGCTTAGTGAATTTTCAAATGATGTGATGAAAAAAAATTATTGTGATTTAATTGAATTTTGGGAAAAAGAACATGATTTAATGCTTAAACCCTTATTATTTGGTTATTATGAAAATATAAACACATTTAGAGAAACCTATTTTTATATAAAATAAGTTTAATTATATAAAAATATAATTTAACTTTTTCATTCCAAAAATAATAAATATAACTTTGATTATAATACATAGTAAGGGTTTTACTGAGAAAAATCTCAAAATTTAGGGTAACTCCACTCGTATAATAACACTCGGCGAGAGTA
>JAQUZG010000006.1:6997-38582 GCA_028691435.1 Candidatus Iainarchaeum sp. | reverse complement strand
TGATGAACAAATTATAAAACAACAAGGATTAGCAGCGATTGGCCAAGTTGAATTAATGAGAGAGTATATAAGTAGATTTGATTTGTTTGGTATAATTTGTGCTCAAATTTTAATTTCACAAAATGATTTAAATAATAAATTAGGTCTTGAAAATATAAAACATACAATAAATTTTTTATTTGAAAATAATGTAGTTCCAATCATAAATGAAAATGATGTTGTTGCAATAGATGAACTAAGAAAAGATGGTGTTTTTTCAGATAATGATATTTTGTCAGCGTTAATTGCTGAAAAATTAAATGCTAATTTACTTGTTTTTTTGACTACTAAAAATGGTATTATTGGGAAAGATGGTGAAATAATTTCTGATTTATCAGATGCAAATCAAATTTGTAAAATGGGTCAAACATCAACTGGTGGGCGTGGTGGAATTTTTACAAAATTGAGTGCATTGTCAATAGCTAATAAATCAGGATGTGATGTTTTTGTTTCTGGGCCAGATTTATTTTTTGGGTTTAGTGAAAACAAAGCAAAAGGCACATTTTCAAAAAAATATTAAACTAATTTTTAATTTATTTAATATCTAATTAAATTTGTTTAAAATAAAGTTTTTTCATAAATTTCAATAACTGAGTTTTCAATTATTTTATCATGTTCTTTAGTGTAGTTGAAACCATTTTTTTCATAAACTTTTTTTGCAATATCATTTTTTTCTTTAACAAGTAAAAAAATAGTTTTTATTCCATTTTTTTTTGATTGTTTTAATCCATTATTAATTAATTTAGTTGCTAATCCTTTTCTTCGATATTTATTATCAATATATATTGCATTTAATCTTGCCTTTTCATTGTCAATTTGTTCAATTTCTAAAAATCCAATCAATTTACTTTTATCAATTAATTTAATTAAATAAAAATTTGATAAATTTATTTTTTCTATTAATTTATCATTAGTAAAATTAGTATAACTAAATTCTGTTTTTATAATTTTATTTAATTCAATTATGTCTTTTTCTGTAATTTTTTTGATTTGCATATTTTCACTTTTTTTCTTTATCATTTAATTTTTTATTTACTTCATAATAACCTAAATTAAGAATAATTAATGCAATAATAATTAAAACTCCAATACTTAAAATTGTAATATTTAATATAAAAATTAGAATAATTAATTTTACTGTGATTGTCAATATTAATAAATTGTCAAATTTTAAATAATGCTTTAATAATATGGGTGTAAGAATAACTAATGAAAATAAATTTAATACTTCATTAGATAATTTCATTATATTTAGGGCCAATTGTACTGCAATTAATGGCCAAAGTATTTGAATTGCTTTCTCATGGGGTTTATCCGTTTTTCCAATTAATTCAGAATAAAGAACAGCATAAAATAAACTCGCAATAATTAATCCAACGCCAAGTCCATTTGAAAAAATATTTGTTTGTTTAAATAAAAATGAATTAAGTAAATTTAATTTAGTTAACATACTATTTTTTAGAATTTCAGTATTTAAAATTGTGCTTAAATTCATAATTTTCACTTTTTTAAAAAAATAGATGGGGCATCGAGGATTTGAACCCCGGTTTGACGCTCCCAAAGCGCCGGTCCTACCAGGCTAGACTAATACCCCACTATACTAATTTCACTTAAGATTTCTTTTTAAAAGTTACTTTTATTTTCTTTTTTGATTTTTAATATATTTATGAAAATTTTGGTGTTTATTATATTGCAAATAGATTTATATAAATAATGTGATTAGTTTATTTATTATATATTTAATTTAAGTGATAAAAATGGTGGATAATTTAAAAATTGTTGATATTGTATCTAATGAAATTTCATCTAGATCAAATCAAACATTAAATGTTGTTAAATCAGTTGATCGTGTTAAGACTGGGATTGTTGGATTTGATGGTTTAATTGAAGGCGGATTTGAAAAAAACTCATCTGTTCTTTTAGTTGGTTCAGCAGGTACTGGAAAGACTTTATTTAGTTTAGAATTTTTATATAAAGGGATAACTGAATTTGATGAAAATGGAGTTTTTATTTCATTTGAAGAATCAAAAAATTCATTATATACTCATTCACTTCAATTTGGGTGGGATTTTGCTAAACTTGAAGCTGAAAAAAAATTTAGATTTTTATCTTTTAAACCACATCAAGTAACATCAATTATTGAAGAAGGTGGAGCACAAATAAAAGATGTTTTAACAGAAATTAATGCAAAGCGAATAGTTATTGATTCAATAACTGCATATAGTTTATTATTTTCTGATGAATATAAACAACGAGAAAAAGTGCTTGAAATATTTAATCTATTGAATCGATGGGGGGTAACTTCAATGGTGGTTGTTGAAAAATCTCCATTTGAATTTGAAGGAAAAGAAGGAAGTTTAGCATTTATTGCAGATGCTGTCATTTCCTTATTTTATAATCATGATGAAGAAAAAGGGCTAAGAATTCATGCCCTTGAAATATTAAAAATGCGTGGAACAAATCACACTAATAAAATTTGTGCAATGAGTTTTGAAGATGATGGAATAGTAATTTATCCTGATGTTGAAGTATTTTAATTATTAAATTTAATTTATTTTTTATTCAATTGAATCTAAAATAACTTTTGAAAAATCATAATTATTGTCACACAATTCTTTTGTAAAATTTAAGATTTCTTCTTCAATAGTTTCATCAATAATAAAGTAAATTATTGAACATTCTTGTAATTTTAATTTGTTATTTAAAAAATAAATAAATCTACCCACATCTTTTGATTTATTATAAATTGAAGTAACACTTAATGAATCAAATAATACAATAAATTTTTTATCATTAATTATTTTATTAAGGATTATTTGTATTTTTGTTAAATTTGAACAATCTCCAATATAAAAATAATTTTTTAAATTTAAACTTTCTTTTGAAAAGCAATCAATTAAAAAAATCTGATTATTAGTATTATTTTTATTAATAAATTCATTTATTGTGTTTTTTGTAGTTGCTATTAAAATTAAATTTTTGTTTTCTAATTCTTTAACCATATATTTTATTGAATCAATGTATTGTTTTTGATTAATAATTATTAATGATGAATTAACATCTATTTTTGAAATAACTTCTTTTAAAAATTGTGTATTCATTTAAATCTCACTTAAGTTAGTACGCTTGCAAACATTAATGAAATGCTTCCAAGAAGTGCGATGGATATTAATATAATTTGCGACATATCGATTTTATCAAAATTTAAAAACATTAAATATAATGCAAAAACTAAGATTATTAATCCAAGGGATAAAAATAAATATGAAATAATTTTTGAACTTTTTCTAAATTTGTGAACCTTTAATTGTTCTACATCTAATTCAAGTTGTGAAGATTTTTGATTTAATGTGTCTAATGAAATTTTAACAAGATTAACTGTCTTTTGAGATGATTCAATATTTTCATCAATTTTACTTTGATATTTTTTTATATCTTCTTTTATGTCAATTACTACTTCATTTAATTCATTTTCTGCCATTTTTTTAATTTCAATTTTTTCTTTTTCCTCAATTTTTTTTATATCTTGCTCAATTAAACTTTCAAATTCTTTTCTTTTATCTTCTAGTTCACTAGCAACAAGAGCATTAATTTCTTTTTTTAATAGAGTGAATGTGTCCGCTTCAGCTATTAATAAAAGTCTTTTTGCTTGTTCTTTTTCAACACCTAATCCTTGAAGTGTTTTTACAATATCTTCATTTGATTGACCTTCTTGAACCATCTTTTGAATTATTTCAATTATTGAACTATTATTTTCAATCATTTTTTCACCTTATTCTGCTCCATTAATCAATAATTCTTTTGTAATTTTATCTTCCCAATTATTTACAGCTACCACAAAATCAACTTTTGTCTTACCTGGATTAATTGGAGTTAAAGTATAATATAATGTTTTGCATTCACTTTCTAAACTAACCTGTATTGGTAATTCTTTTTCTTTAAAATAATCTCCATAAACAGTTCTTGTTAGTATTATATTTTGTAATTTTGATTTTGTAAGATTACATAATTTTATTAAAAAAGTATATTCTGTACCAATGTTTAAACTTTCATTATTTTCTGCTAATGGAAGATCCATGATTTCCATAGAAATGGGATTTAATAAAGAATCATCAATTTTAAATTCTATTTTTTGTTGTTTTTCAAATGGAGCATTAAAATAAACATAATAATAAATATCTTCTTTTTTAAATTCAAATGTGTAGTTTATTTTTAAATTTTCATCAGGATTAATATTTTTAATATAATAATTTAATTTCTCGTTTTCTGGATTTAATGGATTAGATAATGGTTTATCACTTCCGACAATTGTTACTGTGATGTCTTTTATAATGTGATTTGAAGAATTTTTTAAATCAAATCCTAGTTCTAAATTTTTTTTAACAATACTTATTTTTGGATTTTGAATTAAAATACCTTGTGTTAAAAAAATATTTATAATCATTAAAATTATTGCTAAAGCAAAAATTATTGTGAATGTTGAATAAATTATTTTTCTTGGTATGTACATAATATCACTATATTTTTTCAATTACGGTTAATTTATCAAAAAATTGATTAATTTTTGAAACCAGCTTATGATTATTTAATAAATAATAACAATTTTTATTCTTTGAATTCATTAATCTAGTAAAACTATAAAAAAATTTTATTATTATTTCGTCTGAATGAAATAATTCTAAAACATCGATTGAATCAAAAATAAATTGTGATTTTTGATTTTCATTTATTATTTTTGTACAAACTATTTGTAATTGGGTTAAGTTTTGTAATGA
Organism: Candidatus Iainarchaeum sp.; assembly: GCA_028691435.1. Taxonomy (GTDB): domain Archaea; phylum Iainarchaeota; class Iainarchaeia; order Iainarchaeales; family JAAZKV01; genus JABIDZ01. The sequence continues at coordinate 33,768 of JAQUZG010000006.1, read as the reverse complement.
ATCAACATAATAAACATTTTTTTCAATATTATTTTTCATAAATGATTTTGAAATTGTATCAATAAATGTTATGTTTTCAATATTAATTTTTGTATTTTGTATTTTTCGTTTAAATGAAACATATGGATCTTTTGTTAAAACTATTATTGGATTAAAATTGGCTTTATCAATTTCTCTAATTAATGCGATAATTGTTTCAAAATTTAATTCAGAAAGAATATTTTGAATTAACACTTGGTTATCAGTTATAAAATTTAATTCATTTTTTAGTTCATTAGCAATTTTTTTCTCATTTGATAACAAATAAGAAATTTGATCAAATTCATCAACTTCATTTTTTATTAAATTAAATATTTTCTTTTTTTCAATTTTATTATCGTCTATTTTGTTAGTAGTAATTTTTTTTAAATTATTTAATTCTTCTTCAATTGCGTTCATAATTTATTAATGAAATACTACTATTAAAAGATATTGATTTAACCACAAATTAAATTTAATTGTTAATAATATATTTTTTTGAAATTTCTTGTTTAAAGAAAGTATTAATAATAGAAAAATATTATTATTTTATGCTTCTAATGAATAGTTTTGTGGTGTTAATTTGAATATTAAGAAAAAAGATTTATTTGAAAAAGAAATTATTAAAATTAAAAATAATGGTGCTGTGAAAAATAATTTCAAAAAAACTAATATTGACGAATCATTAAAAAAAATAGTTAATTCATCTATTGATAAATCAAAAAAAACAAAATTTAATTCAAGTGATACTGATTGGAGAGTATTTTATAATTATCCTGTTGATGATCCTTTTGATTTAGAAACAATTGAACGTCCTGAATTAAAAGATTTTATTGAGTATTCTAAGTCTCCTAGGTGGAAGGTTTTTTCTTCTTCTGAGTCTGTTATTGAAAAGCCAAAAAGAAAGGATTTTATTAATTATGTTAGGGATCCTAGGTGGAAGGTTTTTTCTTCTTCTGAGTCTGTTATTGAAAAGCCAAAAGAAAAAGATTTTATTGAGTATTCTAAGTCTCCTAGGTGGAAGGTTTTTCGTGATGATAAGGATATTTCTTGGGATGATGATGTTAAGGTTATTGATAAGCCTAAGGTGTATAATTTTAAAGATTTTAAGAGTGGTGTTAGTTGGAAGACTTTTTCTTCTAACGATATGATTATTGAAAAGCCAAAAAAAGATGACTTCAATTCACCTAAAAATTTGGATAAATCTAATATTAAAGAAAAAATTTTTTCATTTAAAGAAAAAGATCCTAATTCAATTTCAAAATATTTGACTGATATCAATAATAATTTGTCTGCAAAAGAAAAAATTTTTGACGAATTAAAAGAAAATGTTATTGAAAATGTGAGTGAAAATAATAAATTAACCAGTCAATCAAAAAATAATTTTTCATCAAATTTAATTGATGAATTGGAAAAAATGGATAAAAACAAGGTTAAAGAGCAAATTAATGAAAATTCAAAAACTAAATTAAATGAATCTAATTCAATTGAAAAATTGATTAATGAAATTAATAATTCTTCTAATGAAAATAAAAATGATGTTGAAAATAAAACTGATTCTGAAAGTAAAAGTAATTTAGATTTAAATTGGTTAAAAAAAGAAATAACTGAAAAATCAGAGCAATTGAGTAAAAATGAATTACCTTTGGTGAATGAACCTAAATTAATTGAAAATAATAATTCTTCAAAACATACTCTTGAGCCAAAGTGGAAGGTTTTTCGTGATGATCCTAATCTTTCATGGGATGATGATATCAGGATTATTGACAAGCCTAAGGATTATAATTTTAAAGATTTTAAGAGTGGTGTTAGTTGGAAGACTTTTTCTTCTGCAGACATGATTATTGAAAAACCAACTAAGGAAGATTTTGATGAAAAAAGATTTCTTGCAGAAGATGATTTATTTAATTTGACAGATAAAAACTTTGATGTTGAAAAAATAAAAGAAGCGACAGTTAAATCAGACAACTTAAAAAAAGTAAAATCTGATGTTCAATGGAAGCATGTTGATAAATCTGTTATTGAATTAAATGATTTTGACGAATCTAAAATAAATTATTCACAAATGAAAACTCCAATTGATTATATTTTTCAAATTCTTGAAGAAAGAAAAGTTGTTGATTCAGGTAAGTTATCTCAAGCAATTGGATTAAATTATTTTGATTTAGAAATAATACTAAAACAATTTGAAGAAATTGGTGTTATTGAATTAAGTTATCGTGCGTCAATAAATCATCCATTGGTAATCTTAAAAAATAAAATTACTACAAAATTTAGGCCAATTCCTGAAGGTAAAATTATTGATTCATATAATATTGTTGTTGATTTTGTTCCGGTTGAAATAAAAATTGTTGAAGTAATAAATGAGTCAAGACCAATTTATTGTTTATCTATGCCATGTATTGGGCCATATACAAGTAAATTTTTAGATTTTATCAAGGATGAAATTGTTGAACAAATCCCAATTGAAATTGATGAAATGATGGATCCAAAAAAAGCTAAACAATTAAAAGCTAGGTTTTTTGATGAATCAAAAAAATTTGTTGTAAAATATTTACCAAAGTTATCTAATGAATTATTACCGATTCTTTGTGGGACAATACTTCATGAAATGTATGGTCTAGGAGATATTGAAGTAATCCTTGGTGATGATAAACTTGAAGAAGTAACAATCAATTCTTCAAAAACTCCTTTAACAGTATATCATTTATCATTTGGTTGGTTAAAAACAAATTTCTTTTTAGCTAGTGAAGAAGAAATATTTAATTATGCATCTTTAATTGGTAGAAAAATTGGAAGACAAATAACAAATCTTGAACCAATTCTTGATGCTCATTTACTTTCTGGTGACAGAGTAAATGCCACATTATTTCCAATAACTTCTGAAGGAAACACTATTACAATTAGACGATTTGCAAGAAAGCCTTGGACAATAACTGATTTTGTTGGTATTGCACACACAATGAATACTGAGATGGCAGCATTTCTTTGGCTTGCTATGCAATATGAAATGAATGTTTTAATTGCTGGTGGGACAGCATCTGGAAAAACTTCTACATTGAATACATTACTTTCATTTATTCCATCATATCATAGATTAATTTCAATTGAAGATGTTCGTGAAATAACTCTTCCAAAATTTTTAACATGGAATTGGGTTCCAATGGTTACTCGTTCACCAAATCCTGAAGGACTTGGAGAAGTTACAATGCTTGATTGTATGGTTTCATCATTAAGAATGAGACCAGATAGAATAATTGTTGGAGAAATAAGACGACAAAAAGAAGCTGAAGTTTTGATGGAAGCAATAGAAACAGGACATAGTATTTATTCAACAATGCACTCAAATTCAGCATATCAAGTTTTAAGAAGATTAAGTGAAGCTCCAATTAATATTCCTCCAGTTCAAATAGAATTAATTGATTTAGTTGTTGTACAATTTCGTGACAGAAAAACAAACAAAAGAAGAACTTATGAAATTGCAGAAATTGAACATACTAATAGTGGTAAAGGGCTTGAAGCAAACACTGTTTACAAATGGATGCCTCGTTCAGATTCATGGGATCAATTAAATAAACCTCACAAATTATTAACAACATTAAATATTCATACGGGATTAACTGAAGATGAAATTTATTCAGAAATTGAAGAACGTAAAGAAATTTTAGAATGGATGGTAAAACAAAAAATTGATGATCTTGATACAATTGGGTATGTAATGAAATTATTTTATGCTGATAAATCAAAAATACAAAAAATGATTAAAACAAATTATACATTTGAAAAAGTTAAATGGATGATGTTAAATGAATAAAATACAAAACCCTACATTGATGCTATTTCCATTAACATCTGCTAAGAAGTTAAAACCAAACTTCTTATTTATTGGAAAAAACATATCAAAATTAATTTTTTCTCTTTCATTTGACTTAAAAAAAGCCGAAATGGATATTGATTCTGAAAGATATTCTATGGCTTGTTTATTTTCAGCATTAATTTGGGGGATAATGGGAATATTAATTTATTCATTATTTGGAATTTTAATTTTTAAAAGTATTAATTCAACATTTTTAATCTTTGCAATATTTTCATTTTTTTTAACATTTTTTTTAATGTTTTTTTTCCATTTATTTTTTCCACGAATAAGAGCAAATAAAATTGCAAAACTTATTGAACAAGATTTATTATTTGCTTTAAGAACAATGTTAATTCAAGTATCTTCTGGAGTTAGTTTATTTTCAGCAATTAGGGAAATTTCAATATCAGATTATGGACAAGTATCAAAAGAATTTGAAAATGTTGTTTTAGATGTAAATACTGGAATAAATGAATTTGAAGCTTTGGAAAAATTAGCTTTTAAAACTAAATCAGATATTTTGAAAAAAACAATCTGGCAAATATTAACTACTATGCGTAGTGGTGGATCAGTAGTTCATGCACTTGAATCAGAAATTAGTTCATTAAATGCAAAACAATTTGAATCAATAAAAAATTATTCTGCGGAACTTAATCTTTGGACATTAATGTATTTAATTGTAGCTGCTGCAATTCCATCTTTAGGAGTAACATTTTTAGTTATTGCTTCTGCAGTTGGATCAGCAACTGTTGGTAAAGAATTAATTTTAGGAATAGTTGTAATGACTCTTTTAATTCAAATAGTCATTATATTTTTAATTAGGTCAAGAGTTCCAAAGGTGATTAAATGATTATTCAAAATATTGCTTTACTTTTTTCATTTTTCTTACCAAAAAGATTTGTGTTAAGAATAAAAAAATTTCTTGTTTATGCTGGATCAAGAGACGATCCAAAAATTTGGTTTGGAAAACGAATCTTTTTTGCATTATTATTTGGATTAATTTTGTTTTTAATTCCATATTCAATTTTTCCACTTTCTAATACTTTGTTTAATACTAAATTTTATTTTGCTCCTCAATTAAAATTTGTTTTAATGCTTGGGTTATTTGTTTTTGGATTTGTTCTTGCTCAAATGTTATTTTTTTTACATTTAAATTATGTGATTGATGGTAGAAAAAAACTTGTTGAATCAATATTACCTGATTTTTTATATTTGGTTGGAAGTAATTTAAAAAGTGGGATGACTCCATTTTATGCTTTTAGAGCTGCAGTTAGGCCCGAGTTTGGTCCACTTAGTGAAGAAATTAAAGTTGCTACAAAAAAAGGACTTGGATTACAATCTTTTTCTGAATCCTTAAGAGATATCTCGTTGAGAATTGATTCAAAAATGTTAAAAGATACAACAAACTTTTTTTCATATGCTTTACGTTCTGGTGGAAAATTAGCACAACTTGTTGAAGCAAATGCCAATGATATAAAACAAACAAATTTGTTAAAACGTGAATTAATTGTTTCTACTAAAATGTATCTGATCTTTATTGCATTTATTGTAATTATAGCTTCCCCCTTACTTTTAGCGATAAGTATTCAATTTCTTTCAGTAATTTCAGTTATTGAAACAAAAACTTCAACATTGTCTCCAAATTCACAAAATTTAGATGCTGTTTCTATAACAGGTATGGGTTTTTCAGGTGTTGATATTGATGCTGAGTTTATGACAAATATTAGTTTAATAATTATTTTATTTAATTCAATTCTTGCAGGGGTATTTATTGGGGTTATTGGTGGTGAAAAAATAATTCATGGTTTAAAATTTGCCCCTATTATTTTCGTTTTAGCCGTGGTTGTGTTTTATTTAGTGCTTGGAGTAATGAATGTTTTTGTGCAAGGGATGATTCCAATTTAATTAATTATTTAAATAAGTTAATTTATTATATGCTGTGGTTGGTATGGGTTTTGTGAGTTTTATGGAAAAAAATTTAAATTTAAAAAAATATTTGTCTGGTCAGGGCATAATTGAATATCTCATTGTCGTTGCAGTTGTAATTGTTATTTTATTGTTGATTATTGGAGTAGTATTTAATTCATTTGCTTCAACATCGGATATCGTTGTTGCTCAAAAATCTACTTGGTCATCTTTTCAACCATTTGCAATAACTGATTGGAGTGTTAATAAAGATAATTATTTTCAAATCGTGATTGAGAATAAAAAGGATTCTAAATTAACTTTTAATCAAGTAAAAATTGGAAATTATATTGATAATCAAACTAGATTTGATTTGGGGCCTGGTGAAAAAAAAATTTTAACATCAAATTCAAAGATATCTGATTGTCTAGTTGAAAATTCAAAAAATATTATAATTACTGTGCCAATGGGAGACATATCTATTGGTTATGCTTCCTTATCAGGTATTAGTAGGATTCAAACAGGTATCAGTGCAATAACTTTTGAATGTAATTAAAATTATATATCTCAATCGACTATTTATTGTATGTTTTCTAAAAATTTAAATTACAAACTAAATTTATCTGGGCAAACTACAATTGAATTCATGATTCTTTTATCAATTGGGTTATCTATAATTTTACTAATTTATATTGTGGGATTTAATCAATATTTTGTTTCATTTGATACTTATTCTAATTCAAAAGTAAATACTTTTTTAACTGAATTAAAAGAAAGTACTTCAATTTTATCAAATTTAGAAAATGGATCTTTTAAAAAAATTATTATTGATATTCCTCAAACTGTTGATTTAACAAAAAGTTATTTCGATAATAATGTAATTATTTTAAAATTTGTTGATGGTTCAAATATAATTACTTTCTTAGATTATCCAATTCAAGGAGAACTTACAAATTATGGAAAACAAACAATTTATTTAACAAAAGATGGGAATAAAATTTTATTTAATACTTCTTATTTTGAAGTAATTCAGGACACTATTTTTAATCAAGATTCTAACGAAATTCAATTTAGTTTAAATAACAATTTTAATAAAAAATTAAAAATCTATTTAGATGTTAATTTTGAGTCAAATTATTTACTTTCATCCTCAAGCTTACAATCTTTAGATCCTTTTGATTTAAATGAATATTCAAAAAAAGAATTAATTTTTAAAATTCAAAAAGAATCAATTTTAGAAAATGATTTAAATTTTGGGACAATTTCTTTTATTGCAGAATTTGATGATAAAAATTTAACAAAAACTTTTTTTATTTCATTAAATTCAAATTAATATGTTTGTATTATTATAATCATTATTTTGTTTATTGAATAATCAATCTAAAACTTAATTAGTAATTAATAAATACTTAAATTGAGTGTATATCTTATGAAAACTGACTTGTTAAACAGATTAAATTTTTTTTCTTCATCAGGGCAAGCAACTATTGAATCAATAATTATTTTTTCAATTTCCTTATTGTTATTGACAATTTTTATATTAATTTTATTTGATTATCAATTAACTTCTTCTCAAAATTCTCAAAAAGATGTTGCATTAAATGCTGTGACAATTCTTTCTACCGAAGCAAAAAATTTGTATTTAGATGGAAATAATTCTTTTAAAGAAATAACTGTTTTATTACCAAGTGATTTTAATAAACTTGCATCATATATTAGAAATCAAGAAATTTCAATTTCAATTTATGGTGAATCAATAACTAAAAAAACAAGTTTTTTAGTTGATGGAAACTTTTTTACAACTTCTTCAAAATTTATATTGACCAATAATAATGGAGTAATTAACATAACAAATTAATGGTGAAAAATGAATATGATTTCTAAAAAAGGACAATTATCGATAGAATTTGTAGTTTCAGTAATTATTGTTTCATTTATCTTTTTATTTGTTTTATTTCTATTTTTTAATAAAACAGAAATTAATTCTAATTTTTCTAAATCTTTTGATGCACAAAATATTGCTGATAAGATTTCATCAAACATTACAAATTTGTCTTTAAATGATTCAAATTTAATCATTGAAGATAATATTGTTTGGAATGGGGCGAACAAATTTATTGTTTTTTCAAAAAACACTGTTGAAGTGTGGTATGATTCTAATTTATTTGTGGATTCAACTTTTTTTGGAAATATTGATAATCAAGTTGTTGATTTTAATGGAAAAATAATTTTTCAAAGAAAAGAAAATTTTGTTTTGGTGAAAAATAATGACTAGATTAAATATTTCTAAAAAATTAATTTGTCTAAATGCAAAGGGCCAATTTTTTTCTCAAGATTTAATTCTTGGAATATTTTTCTTTTTAATAGTTTTAACTCTTTTTTTTGTTTTTAGTCAAAATGTTTCATCAACTATATCTTATTATAATTCAAGTGAGAAATTAAATTCTACAATAACTAATGTTAACTCAACATTAATTTTAACGCCTGGTGTTCCATCAAATTGGCAAGAAGACAGAATTTTTTTGGATGATATTAATTTTTTTGGGTTAGCTTATTCAAAAAATATATTAACTGAACAAAAAATTTTAAAATTAGCAAAGTATCTTGATGAAAATTATACTTTGACTAAAGAAAAATTGGGTTTAGGAAAATATGATTTTATGTTTGAATTAACTAATTTGTCTACAAATAAAATTGAAGTTACTTCAGGAATTATTTCTCCAAATGCCACTTCAAAAATTTATAATGAACGAATAGTTATATTTAATGATTCAATATATTTATTTAAGGGGATAATTTCTTATGGTTACAATTAAATTTTTATTTAATGGATCTAGTTCAAAATCAAAAGGGTTTGTAATTTCATTTGATTCTTTATTAGCGTTGGTTTTTTTATCACTTTTAATGAGTGTTACTTTTCTTTATTTATCCCAATTAAATACTAATTATACTAATGATATTAAATTAATTGATTTATCTAATGATTTGTCAATTTCTTTTGAAAAATCAAATTTATTATCAAATTTAATTTCAACAAATTATTCACCAGATTTAATCACGCAAATAAAATTGGTTTTAAATAATGTTCCTGTTGGGTATTGTGCTGATTTAACTATTTATAATTCATCAAATGATCCAATTTTTTATATGTTAAAAGATGAGTGTTTAAATAATTCTATAAATACCTATTATTCATCAAGAACAATGATTTCAAAAAATATTTCTAATAATTTTAGTTACAATACATTTACTATTGGGGTGTGGACTAAAAATGTTTAAATTTAACAAAAAAGGTTTCTTTTTTGCAATTTCTGCAATAATTTTGTTTTCGACACTTGTTGCATTGTCTCAAATAGAATTAAATAATTTTAACAACTCTAAATCAATTGCAATTCAATCTATTGAATATAAACAGTTGAGTAATTTAAGTGATGATATTTCATTTGATATTTTTAATTTATCTCAATTTTCTTTGATTGATTTTTTAGATTGTAATAAATTAAAGGTTGATGGTAATTTAAATTATATTTCAAAAAATGATTTTTCTAATTTTATTTTAGATTACAATGGCAAAATAAATTCATTTGTTAAATTAAAATATTCCAATTCGTTTGTTAATTTGTCAAATATAATTGAATCTAATTCAATTAATTTTATTTCAAATGATATTAATATAACTAGAAATTTTGATTCTAGCGGAATTTGTATTGGTGGAACAAAAGAATTAGCTTCAATAAAATTAGATATTAATTCAAATAATTTTATTGATTCTCAAAATCAAATTAATTCTTCTTCTCCAGTAGCGAATTTAGATTTTAATTATTATAATAATCTTACAAAAGAAATTAGTTTAACAACAAATATTTCAAAAGATAATTTGTCAAGTGTGATTATACTTCATTCAATAGATCAAAACATAAATATTTATTTTAACGATCAATCATCTGCTTGTAATTATTTGCGTATTGATTCAAATGTTTTAACTACTTTTTCTTTAGAATTAACATTTAATGAAGTTGATTCAAATATTTGTAAAAATAAAATTTATTCAGGTGTAATTTTAAATATTTTTGAAAAAGATTTTAATAAAAATGAAAATCTTTTAATTAGAAAATAAATTCTTCAAAAACAATCATACAAATTATACATAATTATTGTTTGTTTATTTGTTTTAATTTTACTTGGGTTATTTAATTAAATTAATAAAAAATTATAACTAACCCTATTCCTTTTTATTATAAATGTTTTAAAAATTATTTAATGATATTAAGGATTAGGTGAGTTATTATGGTTGATGAAAAAACTGTTTTTGAAGATGAAGAAATAATTGAAGAAAATGATGTTGACGAGTCTATTGAAGATGAAAAAGATGAAATTGTTGATTCAAATAGTGCTTCTGATACAACTGATGATTCAAAATTACCTTTTCCAAGAGCCACAATTACAAAATTAGTTAGAAAAAATGTTACTGTTGGGAAACAAATTAAAGGAAATGTAAAAGATGAAATGAATATTTGGGTTGCAGAAATGGTTAATAGAATTGCAACAAAAATGAATTCACAACCATATACTTTTGTAAATTATGATATGTTAAAAAATTCTATTGCACCTTATGAAGAAATTACTGATTTAGAAAATCAAAAAAATGAATTAATAAAAAAATTTGATAAAATACAAAATGAATGTAATGAAGTAATTTCAAAAATTGATTCAGAAAATAGGGCAAGTAAAATAACTATTGATTTGGATTCGGAACTTCCTTTCCCAAAAGCGACAATTACAAATAAATTAAGAAGTGCTTTAGATGATGGAAAAACAATTAAAGGTCCAGTTAAAAGAGGATTAAATATTTGGCTTGGAAAAATAGTTTTAGCAGTCTCTAAAAAAATGGATACTTATCAATATCCATATATTGATAGAAGTATGTTTAAGGATGCAATAGAACCTTATGAAGCAATAGCTGAAATTGAACTTGAAAAAGAGCGAATAATTCAACAAATGGAATCTATTAAAACAGCTTGTGAAATATTAAAAAGTGAAATAAATAGAAAGTTTAAATTATAAACTTTTTATCTATTTTTTAATTTAGTTTAATTAATATTTATTTGATTAGGTGATTGATAGTTATAATTTTATTTCTAATTTTTCTCTAATTTTTTTAGCAATTTCTGAGTTAGGATTATAAAATAAAAATGAATCAATTTGTCCAATATTTTTAGTTTTTTCTTTTAAATTGGATTTTTCAAAATCAATAATTATTGGAAAATAATTTTTTCTTTTTTTTGTTATTAAAATATTTTTTCCACCAAGCAATTGATTATGACTTAGATTTATTTTATCTAATTTGTATAATTGTCTATACAAATCTTTAATCAGTTCATATAATTGGTATTTCGTAATTTTTTCAAAATCTTCAAAAATAAATTTGCTAATTTCTTTTCCTTTTATATACTCCATGATTACCCCATTATTTTCATAATCAATTTTTTTTATTTTTGGTCCAATTCCAACACTATTTGCTAATGATAACATGCTGCCTTCTCTTTTAGCTAATTCTTTTCGATTACTTTTTTCTCTAGTTTCCTTAAGGATATAAATTTTATTTGTAGTTTTTTCTTTAACTAAATAAATAAAACTACTCCAGCCTTTGTCAATTTGTTTTAATTTAATAAATTCCATCTAATTAATTATTTGTTAATAGATTATTTAACTGTTAGTAAATTTATTTTTTTATTTTTAATAATTATTATTTTACTATTTGTTATTCATTTATTAATTATTGATTAATCAACATAAATTATACATAAAATATTTTTTTCTATATCACAACCTTTTTAACTCTTTTTTTTACTTAATTAATTAAATTAAATCTAATTGTAAGATTAAAATTGAGGTGGTTTTATGGCTGAACAACAAGAAAATGCATTTATGAATGATGGTGCAAGAAGAACAAAAGGAAAAGATGCACAAAGAATGAATATTTTAATTGCAAGAGCAGTGGCTCAAGCAGTAAAATCAACACTTGGTCCAAAAGGAATGGACAAAATGATTGTTGATGATATGGGCGATGTAATTGTTTCAAATGATGGAGCAACAATTTTATCAGAAATGGCAATTGAACACCCTGTTGGAAAAATGATGGTTGGCGTAGCAAAAACTCAAGACAAAGAAGTTGGTGATGGGACAACAACTGCTGTAGTTTTAGCTGGAACATTTTTAGAAAAAGCAGAAAAATTACTTGACGATTCAATACATCCAAGTGTAATAATTAATGGGTATAGACAAGCTGCAGAAAAAGCAAAACAATATTATGAAGATATTGCAGATCCAATAACATTTAAAGATAAAAAATTAATGCGAACAATTGCTTTAACTTCAATGACTGGTAAGGCTGCTGAATCAGCATCTGAATTATCAGATTTAGTTGTTGGCGCAATTTCAAGTGTTGCAGAAGAAACAGATTCAAAAATAATTATAGACCAAGATAATATAAAACTTGAAAAAAAAACTGGGGCATCATTAAAGGATACTGAATTAATTTCTGGAATTGTAATTGATAAAGAAATTGTTCATACTGGCATGCCACGAAAAATAGAAAATGCAAAAATCGCATTACTTGATTTAGCATTAGAAGTAAAAGAACCTGAATCAGATACAAAAATTGAAATTTCAACTCCTGAACAATTACAAGCTTTCATCGACAAAGAAGAAAGAGAATTAAAAGACATGGTTGAAAAAATAGTTAATTCTGGAGCAAATGTAGTTTTTACTCAAAAAGGAATTGATGATTTAGCACAACACTATTTAGCAAAAAAAGGAATAATTGCTGTAAGACGAGTAAAAAAATCTGATATGGATGCGCTTGCAAGAGCAACAGGGGCAATAATTGTAACAACAATAAAAGAACTATCTCAAAAAGATACAGGAAAAGCTGGAACAGTTTATGAAAAAAAAGTTGCAGGAGATGCAATGGTATTTGTTGAAGGATGTAAAAATCCAAAAAGTGTTTCAATTTTAATAAGAGGTGGAACAGAACACATTGTTGATGAAACAGAAAGAGCACTTGTTGATGCAATTGGAGCAGTTTCTTCATCATTAAGAATTGGAAAAGTTTTAGTTGGGGCCGGAAGTTGCGAAATGGAAGTAGCATTAAAACTAAGACACTTTGCAACAACAATTGGTGGAAGAGAACAACTTGCAATTGAAGCATTTGCTGAATCATTAGAAATAATTCCAAGAACTTTAGCAGAAACAGCAGGTATGGACCCAATTGATGCAATAGTAACACTTAGAAGTAAACACACTGCAAAAGATGGAAAATACTATGGTATAAATGTATACAAAGCTAAAGTTGAAGATATGAAAAAATCTGATGTAATTGAACCACTTGCAGTAAAAACACAAGCAATAAATTCAGCAAGTGAAGTTGCTGAAATGATTTTAAGAATTGATGATATAATTCTTGGATCAAGTAAAGCAAGAGCACCAATGCCAGGACAAGGTATGGGTGGAATGGATATGATGTGAACCTTTAGAAAAGGTTCACGAAACTATTTGTATGCAACTTAATAAGTTGTATTTTTTGTTTTTTTTGAATTTACTCAAGTTAATTTGTGTGTTTGCTTTTTATTAATTTCTTTTCTTATTTTGTTATGTTTGAAAAAACAACTAATAAAAAAATTGGAAAAATTATTCTTTTTTCAGGTCCAAGTGGAGCTGGAAAAACTACTATTGCAAATAAAATTTTAGATTTAGATAAATCTTTTAAAAAAATAGTTACTTGCACTACACGTGCTCCAAGAATAGGCGAAATTGATGGACAAGATTATCATTTTTTATCAAAAGACCAATTTTTAGATTTAATAAAAAAAGATGAATTTATTGAATATGCTGTGGTTTATGATAATTATTACGGGTCTCTTAAAAAAGAAGTTTTAGATATTATTAATTCTGGAAAAAATGTTTTATTTGTTGTTGATATAGTTGGCGCTTTAACAATAAAAAAGAAATTTCCAGAATCAATTTCATTTTTTATAAAAACAAATGATCTTGTTGAACTTGAAAATAGATTAATTAAAAGAGGAAAAGATACTCCAAATATAATTAAACAAAGATTAACTAAAGCAATTGATGAATTAAAAGTTGAAAATAAATTTGATTATATAATTGAAAATAATTTTATTGCAGATACAACAAAAAAAATAATTACCTTAATTAAAAATCATAACTAAATTTAACTAACTTTTTGACTTAAATAAAACCATACTTTTTTATTAAGATACTTCTAGTTATTCTTTGTGGTAATATGTCTTTAAGAGAATTAAATATTTTTGTTATTTCTGGCCCAAGTGGAGCGGGTAAATCTTCAATTTCAAGAAAACTCTTAAATCAAGTTCCTAGATTAAAAAAAATGATAACTTGTACAACTCGTGAAAAAAAAGCTAATGAAATTAATGATGTTAATTATCACTTTTTATCAAAAGATGATTTTGCCTCACACATTACAAATAACGAATTTATTGAATATTCAAAAGTTTATAATGAATTTTATGGTTCTTTACAAGAAGACTTTGATAAATTAACTAAAATTTCATCAAATATTCTTTTTGTAATTGATGTTAAAGGAGCAATACAAATAAAAGAAAAATTTCCTTTTGCTAAATTAATTTTTATTTCGCCACCATCAAATGAAGTATTACATGAAAGATTATCAAAAAATGAAAACATTGATGAAGATGAAATTTCATCAAGATTAAATTTAGTTAAACTTGAAATGAGTTATGTTAATTCTTTTGATTATGTTGTTCAAAATGATGATTTTGAAAAAACATTAACTAAAGTTAAATCATTAATTTTAGCTAGTATTGATAAGTCTAATTAAATTTATTTTTTTAATTAATTTTGTTTATTGAAATTAACTAAGAAATACCTTTATATATTTGGTCATATACTAAGTTACTATGGCTGAAAATGTTATCTTTGATTTATTTGGATCAATCATTCAATCGTTTTATTTATTTTTACCTGAATTATTTGCAGCATTATTGATAATTATAATTGGTTATATAATTTGTTTAATTTTAAAAAAAATAGTTATAAAAATATTTGACTCACTAAATATAGATTCTTGGTTTGAAGAACAAAATTTAAACACTATTTTTGGATCAAAATCAATTTCTGAAATTGTTGGATTTATTGTGATGTGGGGATTATTTTTTGTTTTTTTACAAGAAGGATTATCAATTTTAAAATTAGCTACTTTGACAATGTTTGTTGGGACTTGGTTAAATTTTCTTATTAGATTAATTGTTGCTATAATAATTATTTTGGTGTCAATGATTATTGGTAGATACATTCGAAATGCAATTGAAGGAATGGATTATTTATTTAATCATGTAGTTGCATTATTAGTTGAACTTGTAATAATTTATATTTCTATAGTTATGGGGATAACAGTAATTGGACTTCCTACATTTTTACTTGAAATGACATTTTTAATTATTTTATCGGGGGCAGTTATTGCATTTAGTTTAACTATTGGGCTTTCATTTGGTTTAGCGCTAAAAGATGATGCTAAATTAATTATTAAAGATATCCGGGAAACTGAAAAAAATCATAATAAAAAGAAACATTCAAAACCACAAGAAGATGATTAATTTTTTAACTAACTCACTTATTATTTTTATAAACACCCCATTTTTACTTTTTATTTAATTATTTTAATTTTGTTAAAATAAATTTTGTTTTAAATAACCTTTTAAATATTATTTCCAAAGAATTCTATATAATTTGGACGTTTAGCTCAGCTGGTAGAGCATTAGTCTTATACACTAAAGGTCGGCGGTTCAAATCCGCCAACGTCCATTAAAACTTTTGAAAAAAGTTTTATCAAAATTTTCTGTACGTAACTCTTCAAGTTACAAAAAATATTTAAAATATATAAAAAAAGTAAAAAATTACAATAAAAATTTATTAAAATTAAATGTGATGATTATGACACGAAAAGAAATCGAAAATAAAATAACTGAATTTTGGGAAAAGAATTCTATCTTTGAAAAATCAGTAAATGAAAGATCAAGCGATAAAGAATATGTTTTCTATGACGGCCCACCATTTGCGACAGGAGTGCCACATCACGGACACATTTTAGGTTTAGTAAGTAAAGATTTATTTCCAAGATATTATACAATGAAAGGTTACAAAGTTGTTAGACGATGGGGTTGGGATTGCCACGGTGTGCCAATTGAAAATATTGCTGAAAAAGAACTTGGAATAAAAGAAAAAAAAGAAATTGAAAAAATGGGTGTTGACAAGTTTAATGAATTTTGTAGATCTAAAGTTTTATCATTTACTGCGGATTGGAAAAAAACAGTTCGTTCGCTTGGAAAATGGATTGAATTTGATAATTCATATAAGACAATGGATCAAACATATATGGAATCGGTTTGGAATATTTTCAAAAAACTTTATGATAAAGATTATGTTTATGAAGGCAAAAGAATCTTGATGTATTGTCCAAGATGTCAAACTCCTTTAGCTAATTCTGAAATACAAATGGACAATTCTTACAAAGATGTAACTGAAAAAACAGCGACAGTTGCATTCAAAGTAAAAGGAAAAGAAAACGAATTTATTGTTGCATGGACAACTACTCCTTGGACATTAATTGGAAATGTTGCACTAGCAGTAAATCCTAAATTGACTTATGTATTAGTAAATGTTTTTGATAAACACTATATTTTAGCAAAAGATTTAGTAGAAAAAATATTTCCTCAATATGAAATAGAAAAAGAATTTTTAGGTAGTGAATTAATTGGAATGGATTATGAACCATTATATCAAATTGATACTGAAGGAAAAAAAGGTTATTATGTAATTGATGGTGGCGATGAAGTAACAGCTACTGATGGAACTGGGATAGTTCATATGGCAATATATGGTGAATTTGATTATAATCAAATAAAAAAATATGATTTGCCAATAATTCAACATGTTGGTTCTGATGGAAAACTTGCACTTGGTCCAGAACAGTGGATTGGGAAATGGTTTAAAAAAGTTGATGAAGATGTAATTGAAGACTTATATTCAAGAGGTCAACTTCTTGCAGCAAATCCTTACTCACACTCATATCCATTTTGTTATCGTTGTGATACTCCATTAATTTACAATGCTGTAGATTCATGGTTTATAAATATTCAAAAAATAAAACCACGTTTAATGGAAACTGCAAAAGATATTAATTGGTATCCTGAAAATATTAAAGAAGGACGATTTAAATATATTTTAGAAACTGCTCCTGATTGGACAATTTCAAGAAACAGATTTTGGGCAACAGCAATTCCTGTGTGGAAATGTGACTGTGGAAAAATAAAAGTAATTG
The DNA here is from genome assembly GCA_028691435.1 of Candidatus Iainarchaeum sp. GTDB lineage: Archaea > Iainarchaeota > Iainarchaeia > Iainarchaeales > JAAZKV01 > JABIDZ01. The sequence goes on along the minus strand of JAQUZG010000006.1, from coordinate 16,609 downwards.
GAAGTATAAAAGAATTACAAGAAAATGCAATTGAAAAAGTTGATGCATCAGTAGATCTACATAAACACATTGTAGATAACATTCATTTGAAATGTGATTGTGGAAAAGAAATGACTCGGATTCCAGAAGTACTTGACTGTTGGTTTGAATCAGGTTCAATGCCTTATGCCGCAAAACATTACCCATTTGAAAATATTGATTGGATGAAAGAAAATTATCCTGCAGATTTTATCTCAGAATATATCGCACAAGTAAGAGCGTGGTTTTATTATATGCATGTAATTGGGACACTTTTGATGGATCAAGCTCCATTCAAACATGTTGTTGTAAGTGGAAATATACTTGCTAATGATGGAAGTAAAATGTCAAAATCAAAAAAGAATTATACTGACCCAAACATATTATTTGACTTGTATGGTGCGGACTCACTAAGATTCTATTTAATGTCTTCTCAATTAATGAGAGCACAAGACTTAAATTTTAATGATGAAAATGTAAAAGAAATAAATAGAAAATTAATAACAATACTTGCAAATGTAAATAATTTTTATGGATTATTTGCATCTGAAAATAAAACTTTTGATTCAACTTCATCAAAAAACATTCTTGATAAATGGATGATTTCAAAAACAAACAAATTGATAAAATTAGCAACTGAAAAATTAGATGATTATGATACTGTATTAGTTTGTGCAGAGATACTTGATTACGTTGATGAATTATCAACTTGGTTTGTAAGACGAAGTAGAGATAGATTCAAAAGTCAAAATGCTTTAGAAAAAAAAGAAGCAATAGAAACACTAGCTTATGCTTTAGATTCTGTAGCAAAAATTTTAGCTCCAATTGCACCATTCATAAGTGAAGAAATTTATCAATCTTTAAGAGCAACAAATTATGCTTCGCCAATTTCAGTACATTTAGAAATGTGGCCAACATATAATGAATCATTAATTGATTTAAATTTAGAAGAAGAAATGAAAAAAGTAAGACAAATTGTTAGTGTTGGACTTGATGAAAGAATAAAAATAAAAATTCCAGTAAAGCAACCTCTTTCAAAAGCGAAAATTACTGGGGCAAAGATAAATTCTAATTTATTTGATTTAATAAAAGATGAATTAAATGTTAAAGAAGTTGTTTTAGAAAATAGTGATTCTACTGAATTGACTGTTTCTATTGATATGACATTAACTCCAGAACTTGAAGAAGAAGGAGCATCAAGAGAAATAATTAGAAAAATAAATGATATGCGAAAAAAAGCAAATCTAACAATTTCAAACAGAATTAATTTGAAAATTTTTACAGAATCTCAATTAATTAAAAATGCTGCTACTAAATTTGCAACTGAAATAAAAAATTCAGTTCAAGCAGACAACATAGAATTAATTGATAATGCTGGTGAAGAATCACTAATAAAAGAACAAAAAGTTAAAATTGAATTAATTGTAAATTAATTTAATAAATATTTTTTTTTATTAATGAATATCTTTTTATTAAATTAATTTATTGATATAATCTATTTTTTCATTAACCTGTATTTAATTTTTTTAAATTAACATTTTTAAAAAATCAAATTTAACCTAACTTTTTATTAATTTAAAATAAAAAAAGCTTTAGATAATTTTATCTAAAGAAAATTAATTTTGCAATGATGATTATTATAATAAAAACAATAACTAATCCAAGAACAAATTCTGGACTTAATTTTGGACTTTTACTATCTGCATCAAAAACTCTTGTTATTCCAAGTGCTGAACTAGGTCCAGCTGTAGTTGCTTTACTTTTAAAAAATTTAACCATATTTTTCACCTTGCCAAATATATTAAATAATTCATTATTAAAAACATTTATATTTTATGGTGTTGTCAATATTTTATCAAACAATTGTTTATTATTAAAAATTTTTAGGAATATTAGTTTTATTGGTGTTGTAGATGGGTATGGATTTTGCAAAAAAATATGATTTGTCAATCAAATTAATTGGGATAATTATTCTTGCTTTAATCTTTTTAATTGTCATAACTTGGACAGGATATTTAAAATGTGGGACTATCCCTTATTGGTGTGATGTTTATGATGTGGCAATGGGCCCACCAAAAGTGTTAATTGTTTATGGGGATACTGGTTTAGGTGATGCTGAACAATTAAAAGAATTTTTATCATCTCCAAAATATGTTGGAAAATCAAATATTTATGCACGGCATATTGATGGATTATCAATTGGAACTTTATCTGAATATACTCTGGTAATTGTTACTAGTGCAAAATTAATGTCTTATTCACAAATTGAAATGTTTATTGAATATATTAACAAGGGGGGAAGATTAGTTTGGACTGGGGATGCTGGAACAGAAATCCCAATTGATGAAAAAGCACCGATAAATAATTTTTTTAAAGATTCAAATTCTGATTTTAATCCATGGATTAGAATAAAAGAAGATAATCAAAGTTTTGAAAAACTTGATCTTAGTAAACTTCTTGGTTTATCTTATTTTGCAAATTATTGTGAATTAAAAAAATGTTCAACATATGGCCAAGTTGGAATTCTTGAAAAAGAAACAAAACATATTCTTGTTGATGGAGTTTCTGAAAGACTTGATTTACGAATTGGTGAAAAACATGATTTAGCAATAGTTAAACAAAATTATAATGGAACAAATAATCAAATATTGACTTTAAATTTTGGATCAACATTAAATACTGATCAAGGTCAAATAAATAAAAAAGTTCCATTTCTTACAACATCTGGCCCAGCACAAAAAGTAATCTATTATTCTATGCCACTTGAATATTTAATGATGGATAATAATTTTATTACACTTTTTGCAGATATGTATTCTGGGGCACTAGGAAGATAAGTTTATTAAGGAGCAATTCTATTAATTTTTAAATAATGATTATAATTAAAAAACAATGGATATAAAAGTTTGTTAGGGGGAGTGATATATGTATCCTGAAGATGGTGCTGGTGCTGGTCCAATCGGAGCTGACCCAGTTGGTGGATTTAATCCAATAAAAAGATTCAATTTAGAAGGTTTAGTGCCTTTAATATTGTTAATAATTGTGGGAATAGTTTCATTAAATTACTTTGGTGTAATTAATGTGCCTTTTTTACCTGGTTCAAGTGAAAAAGTAAATGTTTTATTTTTAGGTATTCCTTCGCTTCAAGAAGCAAATTCTCTTGATTCAATGAAACAATTTTTAAATTATCAAATAAGAGACCCGCAATCATTTAGTGATTATGCAAGTGAAGAATTAATACAATATAATGTTATAATTCTTGATCAATCAAACACTACTGATAGAAGTCTAACTCTTGCAATGAGTGATGCATTACAGAAATTTGTTCAAAAAGGCGGAAAATTAGTAGTAGTATTAAATTCTGGAGTTTATAGAAATGTTCAATTTAATAATGCAATTGCATCTGATGCTTTAGGATGGGAAGTAAATCTTGGAGAATATTCTCCTGCTGATTGTGTTCCTAACGCTGTTGGATTAAACGCATGTAAACCTGGTGCAGAAATAAGTGTAATTGGAAGAATAAAAAAGAATGATTTCAAAAATGAAATTATGAAGCCGTTTGATATTTCTCCTCCAATTGGATCATCACCATTACAATTAAGAACTCTAGCAATACAACCAACATCTGGTTCAACACAAATAGCATATATTGATGTTGAAAATTCACCAAAAACTTATCCTGCAATAATTGTAAAAGATAATTTCCTTGGTGGAACAGTTGTTTATTTCAATTATGATCCTGGTGCAACACCAACAATCTTCTCAAGAACAATGCAACTTTTAAAATAATTGAAATTTAATTTTCAATTATTTTTTTTTATTTTTAGTTTTTATTTTTTTATATCTAATTTTTAAATTGATTAAGTATTTATTTTTTATTTTTAATTAATTTATTTAGTTTTTTTTGGTAATTTATTTTTAGTTGATTAATTATACCATTTTATTTAAAAATCTTTTATTTTAACATATTATTATACTTTATACTTGGAGGAATAATTATGGCTAGTGAAACAAAAGAAACAAAGCAAGCAAACTATGTGTTCGTTGGGAAAAAAGGAGTAATGGCATATGTTTTAGCAGTATTTACTCAATTTGGAGCTGGGGCAAAAGAAGTTATAATTAAAGCAAGAGGAAAATCAATTTCAAGTGCGGTTGATGTGGCTGAAATTGTTAGAAACAAACAAACTGATATAAAATTAAAAAGTATTGAAATTTCTACTGAAGAAGTTCAAACTGAAGATGGCAGACCATTAAATGTATCAGCAATTTCAATAACTATGAAAAAATAGGTTTAATCAATCTATTTTTTTCTATTTTTTTTATACAAAGTATTTTATATTTGAAATTCTTAAAATATTAGATGAACAACTTGAAAAATGTTAAAAAAAATAATGTTTTAAAATCAAGAACCTTTTCAAATTCTTTAAAGTTAACTTCTAAAAAAAACTTTTTAACTCTTGACTCAAATTTAAAATCAAAAAAATCAGTAGTTAAAAATCTTTATCGTGCAGCATATCATTCATCAAATAGAGTGAAAGAATATGAAGGATATATTGATAGAAATTATACTCCAAATAAAAATGATTTAGTTTGTGAATATTATTTAGAACCTGCTAATGGTATTTCTTTTGAATCAGCTTGTCAAAGAGTAGCTTCTGAATCAAGTATTGGAACTTGGACAGATATTGGCACAATGTCTCATGATTTATTTAATAAACTTGCACCAAAAATTTTTTCACTTAATCCAAAAAATGGAATTTTTAAAGTAGCATATTCTTGCGAATTATTTGAAGAACATAATGTTGCACAAATTATGAGTGCAATTGCTGGGAACATTTTTGGGATGAGTGATGTAAAAAATTTAAAATTACTTGATATTGATTTTCCAAATTCTTTTATAAGACACTATTCTGGGCCAATGTATGGAATAAATGGAATTAGAAAAATTATGAAAGAAAAATATCGACCTTTTGTTGGAACAAGTGTAAAACCAAAAGTTGGATTAACTGAAGCAGGACATTCATTAATAGCTTATGATTCTTGGATTGGTGGGTGTGATTTTGTAAATGATGATGAAAATTTAACTTCACTTAAATCGAATAATTTTGATAAACGAATTTCACTTACTTTAAGAGCAAGAGATAAAGCCGAACAAGTAACTGGTGAAAAAAAAATTTATGCTCCAAATATTACAGCCCCCTATCCTGAAATGGTTAGAAGAGCAAAAGAAGTAATGCGTAATGGTGGAGAATATGTTTTAATTGATATTTTAACAACTGGGTGGTCAGCAGTTCAAGCATTTAAAGATTTAGATTTACGTGTAGTTATACATGGCCACCGTGCAATGCATGCTGCATTTACTCGTAATCCAAATCATGGAATTAGTATGTTAGCAATTGCAAAATTTTGTAGATTAATTGGTGTTGATCAACTTCATGTTGGCGGAATAGTTGGTAGAATGTTTGAAGGAGAAAAAGATGTTGTTAATGTTGGTGAATCAATAGAATCACAAATTGTTTCAAAAAATATTTTTAGACATAGACTTCAAGAAGATTGGTTAAATTTAAATCCCATGCTTGCCGTTTGTTCTGGTGGACTTTGTCCAGCAAAAGTACAACCTTTAATTCATGCAATGGGGAGAGATACGTTAATCATGGCTGGTGGTGGAATACATGGTCACCCAAATGGAACAATTGCTGGAGCAAAAGCAATGCGTCAAGCAGTGGATGCTGAAACGTATGGTATTGACCCACATGAATATGCTCTTACTCATCTAGAATTAAAATTAGCTCTTGAAAAATGGAAAAAATAGTTAGTTCAAATTTTTAACACGAAAGGTTTATATATATCATGACACTATCATGATATGTTATGACACATCATGATACTTCAGTTGAAGTTAAACAAATGTTAAACGATCTCAATGCGGTTAAGCATATTTCTCCAGAGTTTAACGAGTTGACTTCTAACTTAGAAGAAATTATTGATGCGTCACATAATCCAGCTTTTCTTGGAATATTGCTATATAAATTAGTAAAAGAAAAAGAACAAACAAACAAAATAATTTCAAGTTTAGAAAAACGACTTACAAATTTAGAACAACTAGTATCATCTTCTTCTAACTCCCACACAAAAGAAGAAGAATTACTTGCAGAACCTGATCAACACATAATGCAATTAGTAGCAGAAACTGGTCAAGTTTGTGCAAGTGAAGTAAAAGAACGCCTATCCTATAAAAATTCAAATGCTGCATCACAGCGTTTGAACAAATTAATGAGAGAAGGTCATTTGAAAAGATTACGATCTGGGAAAAAAGTATATTTTATACTAAATTCCAGAAAATAATTTTTATTAGAATTTACCCAATTCACAAATGGCCTTCCTTCTCTGCCTTGACCTTTTAAAAAAAGGTCAATCAAAACTTTTTGTGTGCAACCTAAAGGTTGCAAATTTTTAGGAAACTATAAAAAAATTAAAATTTTTTTGGGCATCAAAAAATCTATGATTTTTTAATGAGTTTGATCAAAACTTTTTGTATGCAACCTAAAGGTTGCGAATTTAAGGATTAATCAAAATCGGGGCATAAATGCCACATTTAAAAGCTTGGTAAAAACTGTTTGTATGCAATTCTTTGAGTTACAAATTATCTAAAGTTTGATCAAGCTTTTTAAAAAAACTTGAAGAATAAACTTTATTAACTTTAATTACATTATTACTTTAGATTTTTATGAATAAATTAATTGGGTTATTTTTAGTTTTTATTTTTGTAATCAATTTTACATTTGCTCAAACTTTTCAAACTAATGATTATTGTTCATCAACATCACCAAAAGTTTCAACAATTAATATTAATTTGGATAAAAATTGTTATCGACCAAATGATTTGATAAAATTAAATTGGACTTTGGCTTCAAGTACTGCTACTAATTGGATAAATAGAGTTTTATTAAAAATTGATAATCAAAATGTATTTAGTAATCTTGCTACATCTACTTCTAGTTCAACTAATATGAATGGAAGTCTTTATGTAAATGCTTTTCCAAAAAGAAATTTTGATATAAATGTTATTGATAATGGATCAACAATCTATTCATGTATTGATGGAAAGGGCGGGGCTTTTAATCAATCTAATTTCTCCTTTTCTCAAAATTATTCTATTGATCAATATGCTTTTATAAAATCAATCAAAATGAAAAACGTTTTATCTCCTAATTCAAGTGATAAAAATTTTGTTCAAAATTATACTTCTAATTTTGATAAAGTTATTTGCGAAATTGATGTCAATGATGGTGGAGATAATTTTGGTTTAAATTTAAAAACTGAATTATACTATGTTTTACCTTCTACAACTGGAAATAATTTATTTACTTTAATTGAATCTAAAACTGAAAAAGTTTTTTCAGGTAAAAAAGAAATTACATTTATATTGGATCAAAAATTACCTGTTGGATCAAGGTTATTTTGTAAAGCAATAGTAAACGATTTATCTTGTAGTGGGGAAACAATTTTGAATGATTATTCTGATTCTTTGAATACTTATCAAAATTATTTAACTGATAAATGGAACATAAATAAAGATACAATTCCATCTGTGGAAATTAACACTTCTAATCTTTTAAATGCTAATAAAATTGCTAATGATGTTGAACCAATTGGAATTGAACCAGTTGAAGCAATCTTAAAAGGAATATCTCAATTTTTCAATAATTTATTTAAGGTGATAAATTGAAAAAATTAATTTTTATTTTAATTGTTTTATTAAGTTTAAATTTTGTTTTTTCAACTTGGCCAAACTATACGATTGATTTAGGTAATTTAACTGGTGAAAAAAGTTTTTTCTTTGATTTTTCTAAAGATCTTACTTATAATTCTAATGCTTATGTGGATGATTTTGTATTTATTAAAGAAAGAATTGAAACAAAAAATGGTAGTAATAATTGGACTGATTGGGACAATGTAAAATTGAATAATTGTGCAAATCTTGGTACTTATAGTTCTGATCCTTTATTGAGTAATATATTTAATGATTATGGGTATTGTGCCGTGGCGTCGATGCAAGATTCAATTTTAAATCCTGATTTTTCTTGGAAACCTGAAGTTGGAGGTAATTATGAAATTAAAATAATTGTTGTGAATTCAATATCTACTCCATTTATATTGTTGGGTTTGAAATATGATAATGTATTATTACACACTTTTCATGGGGCTGAAAAAAATGTAGCTTATCCGTTAAATTGGGGGCCAATTTATGATGTTGCTGGGACAATGACTTATTCATTTTGTTATTCTGCTCCAGAAATATTAAATGACGGGATAGACAATGATTGTGATGGACTAATTGATGAAGGATTAATTGTTGAAAAACCAAATTATTGTTACTTAAAAATGCTTCCAAATGGATCTAGTTCCTCTTTTGCTGCTTGTGGTATAAAGTTGGATGGAGATAGTGTATTTAGCACTATATTTTCAAGTGATAGTGCACCAAAGTGGAAAATATTTGAAAAGTATCCAAGTTTTAACATTGGAACAAATTACTGCTGGGGTTTTTATAATGGAGATACAAGTAATGGTTATGTGTCAACAAGTTTTAATGTTGCTACAGAAATGTGTAATGGAATAGATGATGATTGTGATGGGATAATTGACAATACTAATGTTGCTGAAACTTGTAATGCGATTGATGATGATTGTGATGGAATGCGAGATGAAACTAAGCAATGTATTCAAAATGCAAAACTTTGTACTAATGGATTAAATTGTACTGCTTCTTTTTGTGATAATTCATGTAATATTAATTATAATTCTTCAAATTATTTAAATTTAAGATTTTCAAAATACCCTATTTCAGTTTTAAATAATCAATCTTATAGAATTTCAGGAGATTGCAATAGTTCATTAAATATAGCTGATTGTAATTTTTCAGTAAATAATTCAAATTGTAAAATTTCAAATATTTCAAAAAATGGAATAGGAGCAAAAGGTTCAGTTGTTAACGCAGATTTGAATTGTTCTAATTTAATAGGTAATGAAAATATTATCTTATCGTTAAATGGAAAAGCTAGTGGGCCAAATAAAACAATTTCTGTTAATTTAAATTCTTCTCAAAATTCTGTTTTATCAACTGGTGAAAAATATTTTTCAGTTTATAACACTCAACCAACTCTTCCGCAAATTACTTATTTTGGTAGACAATCAACAGAAGATAAATTAGGGTGTAATTTTCAATCTGGTGTTGATCCTGATCCTAATCAAACAGTTTCATATTTTGGAAGAATATTTAGACAAGATATATCTCCAATTGTTACAAACTTTTGGCCAGTTTCTTTAAATTTTTTTGATTTAGCTATTGATTTAGAAAAAGATTATAATTGTCAAACTGTTGCTTATGATGGATTTGTTTATTCACCTGTGTCAAACGATTATAATCTTGGAAAAAATTTGTGTGATTTAACTTGTGATGAAATTAATTCAACATATTTTAATAATACTCTATTTAGTGGAATTACTGTTGATGTTAAGAATAGTTCTGATTATACTCAATCTGATTTTAATTTAAATTTTGCTTTTTCTTGTAATACTTGTCTTGATACTTTT
>JAQUZG010000006.1:0-6897 GCA_028691435.1 Candidatus Iainarchaeum sp. | reverse complement strand
AAAGTTCTTCTCAAGAATGTCAAAAAACTATTGATTTTTGTAAAATTTATCCAACTTCTCCATTTTGTACAGGAAATTATCAATCTGAATTATCTAATTGTGTTGGGAATGTTTGTACTTATGACGTAAACATTTATGAAAAACCACAAGTAAATGTTTTAATTCCAGATAATAATTTCTTAGTTATTATTTTATCAGTTTTAACTATAATGTCAATAATTATAATCAAATCAAAAAAAGACTAATTTTTTCTAAATCTTTTTTAGAAAAATTATTTTTTACACTTGTTTATTTTATAATCAACTTTAATTAAACTTTTTTCTAAAAGTAATATTAATATATTTCAAAGTCTTTTTCTACTTATGAATGAAAGTTTTTCAGTTGAACCAGCAATTCTTGGTAGAGACTTAAAAGACATTGAAAAATATGGTTCAAGCGGAACAGCATATATAGGAAAAGTAGTAATGTCAAGTGGAGAAAAACCAGTTCTTGGAAGAAAAGTTTTAGTTGATGTTTCTAGACCTCACTTAATTTTAGTTTGCGGTAAGAGGGGAGGAGGAAAGTCCTATACATTGGCCGTAATTATGGAAGAAATGGCTAGACTTGATCCAGTTATAAGAAGCAGAGTTTCAACAATTACAATTGATACAGTGGGTATATTTTGGGGATTAAAAATTCCAGCTGGTCAAAATGATTTAAAAGATTTAAGTGAATGGGATTTAAAACCCGAACAAACAAATGTAAAAATTTTTGTACCAAAAGGCCAACTTGCATTTTATCAAGAAAAAAAATTGCCAATTGATGGAGCATTTACACTAAAATGTTCAGAGCTAGAAGAAACAGAATGGCTAGCATTATTTCACCTTTCATGGAATGATCCAGAAGGCATTTTAATTTCAAGAATTGTACAAAGAGTAAAAGAAAAAGTAGGAACTTATTATGGAATTGATGAATTAATTGGCGCAGTAAAAAGTGACACTGATGCAAAGGAAGAAACTAAACAAGCAGTAATAAGTAGATTAAATCTTGCAAAATCTTGGGGATTAATCGAAAAAGATGGAACAAAGATTTCAGATTTAGCAACACCTGGTGCAATAACCGCAATTGATGTTTCATCATATAGACAAACCGTAGGAGCCGAAGGAATAAAAGATATTGTAGTTGCACTAATTGGAAAAAAACTATTTGAACAAAGAATGCTTTTTAGAAAAGAAGAAGAAATAAAACTAATTACAGAAAATAAGCGAGCAAGTAAAATGCCATTAATCTGGATGATGATTGATGAAGCACACATGTTTATGCCAAAAGACGAAGCAAATATTGCTCTTCCAGTTTTATTAGAGTGGGTAAGAGTGGGAAGACAACCTGGTTTAGGTTTAATTTTAGCAACTCAAAGGCCAGAAAAATTACATCCTGATGCAATAAGTCAATGTGATATTTTTATATCTCACAGAATGACTTCACAGCCAGACATAAAAGCAGTTGGGGCAATAAGACCAACCTATATGACAACAGACTTAGACAAACTTTATTCAGAAATGCCTAGACAAAAAGGTTATGCTCTAATAATTGATGACAATACAGAAAAAGTTTGGATGGTAAAAATACGACCAAGATTTTCTTGGGATGCAAGTGTAACAGCAAGTGCATTTTTAATATAATTAAAATAGTGTTAGTATGGGCACAATTAAAAATCTAAAAAGAATAATTGATTCAGTTCAAGCTCGTATTCATCACCCAACTTACAAACGAAGATTAGTTGCAATTCATCAAAGACGCCAATTAAAAAAATTTCTTGAAGAAAATCTTACAAAAGCTTTTTTTAAAAAATTACCTCGAACAAAATTTGTTGCCAATGATAATCTAAGAGTTTTTGAATATGCTGGAAAAAAAGTTGTAATAAAAGATTGTTCAGCATTTTTCTTTTCAAATCATGGGATTGATTATGAATTAACTAGACAAATGATGCTTAATTATAACCAAAATATTCGAAAAAGAAAATTGCCTAATAGATTTCATATTTTAAGAACGCCAAAAGTTTATGCTCGAATTGGAAATTATCTCATCATGGAACACATAGAAGAAAAAAGACATGATGTTCCATCTACTCAAGTAACTAATGAAGAAGTTGAAATTTATGAAAAAGGACTTAATGAAATACGTAATAATTCAAAGCAATTATTAAATGCGGATTTTATGAAACTAATGCGAAAACAAGACATTCATTTAATGTGTACTGGAATATATCAAGGAAAAGCTGTGTTTTATGTGCCTTATGATTTTGATTAAACCAAAGCATAATATTTAAATGGATTCTCTCTTTAATTTATTTATGATTAATCAAAAAATTTGATTAATTTTAACTATTGCACGGATTGGGGAGCGGTTAAACCCGCAGGGTTTAGGACCCTGTCGCTTAGTGCGTTCGACGGTTCGAACCCGTCTCCGTGCACTTTTTGTTTCATTGCGATGAAACAAAACCTGCACTAAAATATTGTGGCATTTAGCCACGTGCATTGAAACTTTTGGGAAAAGGTTCACGAAACTTCTTACATGCAACTCTGCGAGTTGCAGATTAGAAAAAAAGCTAACGAAAACTAATTATGTGCAATCCTTTGGATTGCAAAATGAAAGAACTTGGCAAAAGCTATTTATCTACAATTTTAATGAATTGCAAGTTATTTTAAAAAGGATTAAGTTCAAATCTCGTCCTCAGCGTGTTATAAAAAGTTTGAGTCTTTTAGTAAAAACCAATAATATTAATAAATGTTAACATTATATTAATATTTATTAACAAAGGTGATTTTATGGTTAAAGCAATTGTAGATATTATGCCTCAAACAAATATGGTTCTAAATATAATTAAGGCTAAAAATGGGTTTTCTACAAAATCAGAAACTATTGATTTTGTTGTTAAACAATATGAAGAAGATTTACTGGAACCTGAGTTAAGACCAGAATATATTAATAAATTAAAAAGAATTGATAAAGAAAAATCTAAAGTAATAAAAAATATTGATGATTATTTTGATAAGCTTAAGGGATGATTTTTTTGTATGAAATACGGTTAAAGAAAAGCTTAGAAAAAGTATTTGAAAAATTAGCAAAAAAAGATATTGTAGCACTTGAAATAATTAGAAAAAAAGTGAAACAAATTAAAGAAAATCCTTATCAGTTTAAACCATTAAGTAATAATTTAAAGAATACTTGGCGAGTACATATAAAGAAATCATTTGTTTTAACATATAAAATCAGTGAAGAAAAAAAAATTGTTGAACTTGTTGATTATGATCATCATGATAACATCTATAAAAATTAGGCATTTTCTTTTATGCCCAAATTTTGATTAATTATTTTTTCTATTTTTTTTGTTTTTTATATTTTTATCTACATAATTTAAATTTATTAATAAGTTAATTTATTAAATTAGATAATCATATATTTTATTATGTTTAAAAAAAGTTTATTTATAATTTTTATTATATTATTAATTTCTTTTTCTTTTGCTGATTTGGGGCCAAAACCTGAAGTAAATTTTAATGTAACTTATGAATCTAAATCTTTAAATTTTAATATTTTTGGCAGATTATTAGAAAAAACTAGTTGTGATATTAATGCGATTAGTTTTGAAAATTATTCAAATTTATTTATTCAAGAATTGTCAACTAATCCAAGAGGGCTTGTTTCTTCTACAAGTTTTGAAAGAGATAGTAAATATTTAACTTTTAAAAAATTTAATGATAATAATATTTGTTGGAAAATTGCACAGTTTGCTTGGGGAGGAAATACTAATGATGAAAAGTTAACTTTTGGTTATCATCCTCCTGAAGAGTTTAGATTATTTGTTATTGGTTACAATAATTTATCTATTAAATCTATTTTTTTAAGCAATTCAATTAAAAAAAGTTATTTTGTTAGTAATTATTCTGCTAATCTAAAAGAAAATGGGGTTATTGAATTAACTGATGTTTCAAATTTATATTATTTTACTAGTCTTGAATTTATTGTTTTTATTAGGGCTTTTTTTATAACAATTATTTTAGAATTAATTTTTGCGTTTATATTGTTTAGAAAAAATATTTTAATTAATAAATTTTTATTGTCAATATTTATTGGTAATGTAATTACTTTGCCTTTTGTTTGGTTTGTTTTTCCAAAGATTTTTTTAATTAGTGATGTGTTTGTATTTTTATTTTATGAACTTTTTGCTATTGTTGTTGAAACTATTATTATTTACTTAATGAATAAAACTGAACTTAATTATAAAACTGCATTTAATATAAGTTTAATATTGAATATTTTAAGTGTAATAATTGGTTCAATAATTATGTTTATTACTTATATTTTTCTTGGTTTTTAAAATTCATTAATAATAAAATTAGGCATTTTGTTTAATGCCTAATTCTTGAACAATTATTTTTTCAAGTTCTTCATCTGTCACATATTTTTTATTGTCCGCATAGTTTTTGAAACTAGTAAACACACAATTCATTTGGTTTTCGTCTATTTCAAACCCAATTTCTTTTGCTCTTTTTTCTATTGCGTGTTTTCCACTATGTTTTCCAAGAACTAATTCACTTTCAATTCCAATTGTTCTTGGATCAATAATTTCATAGGTTGATTTATGTTTTATGATTCCATCTTGATGAATTCCTGATTCGTGACTAAAAGCGTTCTTGCCAACAATTGCTTTATTTCTTTGAACCATAATTCCTGAAATACTTTCAACAATTTTTGATGAATTATAAATCTCTGTATAATTTACATTTGATTTAAATTCACCCATTTGATCTTTTCTTGTTTTTAGTATCATCATAATTTCTTCAAGACTTGCATTACCTGCTCTCTCACCTATTCCATTTATTGTTCCTTCTACTTGTCTTGCACCGTTTGTTATTGCGGCTAATGAATTAGCAGTTGCTAGTCCTAAATCATTATGACAATGGACTGAAATAATTGCTTGACTAATGTTTGGTACATTTTCTTTTATTCCTTTAATTAATTGACCAAATTCTACTGGTGTGGAATAACCAACTGTATCTGGAATATTAACTGTGGTTGCCCCTGCATCAATCACACTTTCAATTACTCTATACAAGTAACTTTTTTCAGTCCTAGTTGCATCCATTGGACTAAATTCTATATCATTGCAGTAGTTTTTTGCTTGTTTTACTGCATCAATTGAAATTTTTAATGCAGTCTCTCTATCAATTCCAAACTGATTTGCTAAGTGAATATCTGAAGTAGACATGAATGTGTGAATTCTTGGTTTTTTCGCATCTTTGATTGCATCCCCACATCTATCTATGTCTACTTTTTTTGCTCTTGCTAAGCCAGCCACAGTAGATTTTGTAACAGTTCTAGCAATTTCTTTTACTGACTCAAAATCGTTTTCACTTGCAATTGGAAACCCAGCTTCAATAACATTAACTCCAAGTTTTTCAAGTTGCATTGCCACTTTGACTTTACCATCTTTAGTCATACTTGCCCCAGGACTTTGTTCACCGTCTCTTAGCGTTGTATCAAAAAATATTATTTCTTCCATTTTACTTCCTCCAAAAAACTTTTTCTAAAAAAAAATTATTGAAGGCAAAAGGAGATAGAGAAAAAGTTAAAAAAGATTTTTTTCCTCTTGCCTTATAAAGCAAGAAGTAATAACAAAGTCAATAAAGAAGAAATAGATTTATTTGTTTTAACAAAACAAACATTATTTGAAATTTTTGACTTCATGATTAAATTAAGAAGCGAAATTAATTTAAATTGGACTGGTTTTGAATAAATTCTTAATTAATTCACTTTTTCTTTTCCTTTTTAATTACCTTTATAATTCTTTTTTTTCTAATTCTTATAGAAATGATTGGAGGATGATTATGGTGAGCAAATACGTATATATGTTTGAAGAAGGAAATAAATCAATGAAAGAACTTTTAGGTGGAAAAGGTGCAAATTTAGCAGAAATGACTGTTAGTGGACTTCCAGTTCCTTACGGTTTTACAATTACAACAGAAGTTTGTTCTTCTTATTATGCAAATGGAAAAAAATATCCAGTAGACTTAGATAACCAAATGCTTGAAGGGGTAAAAAAACTTCAAGAAAAAACAGGAAAAAAATTTGGAGATTTAGAAAACCCATTACTTGTTTCAGTAAGAAGTGGAGCACCAGCTTCAATGCCAGGTATGATGGACACAGTTTTAAATTTAGGATTAAATGATACAGTGGTTGACTCATTAGCAAAAAAATCAAAAAACGAAAGATTTGCATGGGACTCTTATAGAAGATTTATTACAATGTTTGGTGATGTTGTAATGAATGTAAAACACGCAAAATTTGAAGAATTACTAGACGAAGTAAAAGAAAAAAATCATGTTAAACTTGATACAGAACTAACAACAGAAATGTTAAAAGAATTAGTTGTAAAACAAAAAGAATTATATAAAAAAGAAACTGGAGAAGAATTTCCAATAGACGCAATTGAACAATTAAAAAGAGCACGTGATGCTGTATTTGGATCATGGAATAATGAAAGAGCAGTAATCTACAGACGACTAAACTACATTCCATCTCACTGGGGAACTGCCGTAAATGTTCAAGAAATGGTATTTGGAAATTTAGGAGAAACTAGTGGAACAGGGGTTGCTTTCACAAGAAATCCATCAACTGGAGAAAATAAATTCTATGGTGAATTTTTAATGAATGCACAAGGTGAAGATGTTGTTGCAGGAATAAGAACGCCTCTTGAAATTGAAAAATTAAAAGATATTTTACCAACTGCTCATCAAGAATTAGTTGAAATTAGAAATAAATTAGAATCACACTATAAAGATATGCAAGACTTCGAATTCACAATTGAAAATGAAAAACTTTATATGCTTCAAACAAGAAACGGAAAAAGAACAG
>JAQUZG010000030.1 GCA_028691435.1 Candidatus Iainarchaeum sp. | reverse complement strand
TTATAAATTCGATTTTTTATTTCATCTGTTACATGAGGAATAAATTGAACAGTTTTTCCTAAAAAATCCCCTCTTCTTTCTTTTTCTAAAATTGATTGGAAAATTTTCCCCATTGTAAAATTCCAAGCGCCCTTTGCTTTTATACCAAGATATCTTTCATAATGTCCAAAATCCATATCACATTCAGTGCCATCATCTAAAACAAATACTTCTCCGTGTTCAACTGGATTCATTGTGCCAGGATCAATATTTAAGTAACCATCACATTTTATAGTTACACAATTATAATTAGATGCAATTAGTTTTCCAATAGAAGCAGTAAGAATTCCTTTACCAAGTCCAGAAAGAACCCCCCCCGTAACAATAATATATTTAGGCATAAACAATATAGGTAAAGTAGTATAAAAAAGTAAGTTTTGAAAAACAAATTAATTATGTAGCTACCAATATTGAATTTATGAAATTTAAATCTAAAAAAATATTAATTTAATTCACTTAGAGATATAATAATCATTTCCATTTTGTTGGTCGTTTTAAATTAAATTTAATATTTTGTTTTATAACTTTCCTATTTGTATATTTATATACAATTGGTTTTCCAGTTGAAAGTTCTAAAAATGGAATTTGTTCATCAGTAATATCATCCAAAAATTTTATTAAAGCTCTAAGAGAATTTCCATGAGCACTAACAATAATATTTTTTCCATCTTTAAGTTTTGGTAAAATTTCTTTTTTATAATATGGAACTGTTCGATTATAAACATCTTTAAGGCATTCACCTTTTGGGGGAGCAATGTCATAACTTCGTCGCCATTCAAAAACTTTTTTTTCACCAAATTTTTGTCTTGCAGTTTCTTTATTCATCCCTTGGAGACAACCATAATATCGCTCATTTAATGCAATACTAGAATAAATAGGAATTTCATTTTTCATAAATTCAATTGGATGTAAACTCCATTTTTTTTCTTTTTTATTTTCATGCAAAAAAATTCCAGTTTTATTTTGTTTTACTAAAATTATAAGAAGGGTCTCTTGAGCTCGTTCAAGTTTAGATGTATATGCTAAATCAAAAGATATATTTTCTAATTCTTTACTACATTTAATTGCTTCTTTTATTCCTTTCTCACTTAATGCAACATCAACCCAACCAGTAAATCTATTATCTAAATTCCATCTACTTTCGCCATGTCTAACTAAAACTAAATAACTCATATTTAAAATAAACAAAAGAAGTATATAATACTTTTTGGTAAATAAATAAATAATTTGAAAAATTTAATAAAAAAACTATTAGAAAATTTATTTTAATTTAAATCCACCAGCAATAAGGAGCGGGAATGTTATTGTTGCATCTCCCCAAACTTTTACTGCTTTTGCTTCTTGTTTGTCAGTTGATGCTTTTCCCCAAGATTTTGCTTCTTCTGGATTTGCTCCCGCATTACTTCCTTCACCCTCATAACCAGTGTTAAGATAAACAGTATATTCAATTCCTTCTCGCATCATAAACGCATTCATAATATGGTGTTTTGGAACTGATCCCCCAATTAAAATTGCGCCAGAAGTTCTATCTTCAAGAACTTTATCAGTAATAATTTCTAATTCTTTAGTTAAATCAACTCTAAAATCAGGATGATCTTTTTTGAACATATATAAATGATCTCCAATTGCCCCATCAGCTAAGGGTACACAAAGTAAAGGAATATTATTTTTTACTGCCCAGTATACAAAAGATTCTTCACAATTCTTTTTACCAACCAGTTCTTTTCCAATTTCAATAATTATTTCAACAGAATCACAAATCTTTCCAGTTTCTTTTTGTCTAGCATAAAGTCTATTAAAAACTGGTTTAATAAATTGTTCAAACCAAATATATCGATCATTTGGAATAAAAATATTACCTGTTCTATTTACTCCATTTTTTCGTAACATTGCCCCATCGGCTTCAAAATCACCATGTAAAAATGGTTTATAAGTTTTAATTATATCTTCTTCTATTCCACCAGTAGTTGTTACAATAAAATGAACTAATTTATTTTTTACTAAATATGTAATATTGTCTCTTATCCCACAAGTTCCCATATTTGATGTGAAACCTAAAAAAATTTCAGCTTTTTCTTTTTGCATTTCTTTAACCAAATTTATTGCTTGGCCAAGATTAGTTGATTGAAATCCCACATCTTTAAATGAATTAAAAAAGCTTTTTGCATCAAACGGGTTATCAAAATCATACCCTTTTATTTGACCATGGCCAATTTCTTTACTTTTCTTAAGAACTGCTTTTTTCATATCTTTTAATGTTTTTGCCATATTATCACACTAATTAAATTAATCCAATAATCTAAATAATTATCACTTAGTTAAAATTATAAAGATGAAGTTATTTATTAAATTATGCAAAAATTAAACCAAATTGAAAATATCACTTTAAAAAAAAATAAAAATAAAAGAATAAAAATTAACCAAATTGTTAAAAGAAAAAAAATCAAAATTAATGGAAAAAATTATATTTTAAAAACAAATAAAGGAGTAAAAGATGATGAATATTGCACTATTTCAAAAACTGTAGGATTTTCTTGTGAGTCAGAAAAAAAAGAAAATAAAAACAAATTAAAAAATAAAAAAAATGACTCAGAAAATTGTATTTTTTGTGATTTTGTTAATGGAAATTGGAAAACACATAGAAACAAATTTGTTTTTGAACTAATTCATGAAACAAAAAGAACAATTTCATTCTTATCCATAGATTTTCCAAAAAATACTAAAGAACATATATTAGTTATCCCAAAAAAACATTTTGTTAATATAAGTGAGTGTGATGCAAAAACTTTGCATGAATTAATTGAACATGTGTCATTAGTTTCAAAAGCAGTTAGACTAAAACATCAAGGATGTAACATTCTTTTAAATGACGGACGAAGCGCTGAACAAAGTGTATTACATACTCATTTTCACATTATCCCAAGAAATCATAAAGATAATATTGAAATTGAACTTTGGAAAAGAACAAATGTTACAAAAGAAGAATATAAAAAATTAAATAAAGATGTTAAAAAAAGATTTGATAAAATTTTAAACAATTCAAAGTAAATAAATTTAATAAAAAATTAATTTCCGAAAAATTATACCAAAAATTAGTTTCTAAAATATTAATTATTAATATATATCATCATCAAAGGATTCAAATTTAAATTCGGCTTTTGACATTTTTTTATTAAATTCGATTGAAGAAACATCGTTTTTTGAATCAAACACAGTTAAATTTAATCCTTCCCAAAAACAAAACCAACTAATTGGATCAAAAACTACATATAAAAATTTAAATAAAGTAATTGAATAAAAATCTTCAATAAAAAAGTTATTTATTATTAAAATAATAAGCCCAAATGCAATAAAATATCCACCTCTAAAAAGAATTTTTTTTCTTTGTTCTTCAAGTTCTTTATATCGATGTTCAAAGTAAATATTTAATCTTTTTTTTATAATGTGTTCTATTTTTTTATCTCTTTTTTTTTGAGGCATTAATAGATTTATTTCTAATTTACCATTAAGTTTACCTCTTGAAAATTTTTTTGATTCCTTAATAAAATCGTCAGAAACCGCCCTTTGAGAATAATGTCTTGGATCAAAATCAGAAAAAATGTCAGTGTAATCATCAAGCCAAAGACTTACTCTTGTTTTATCAATAATAATTTTATTTACTTCTTTATGAATACTTTCAAGAGACATACTAACCAATAAATATATAGAATATTAACTATATAAACCTAATTTCAATCATTAAATTAATTTTTTTCACAAGCTTTTTTAACCCTATTTAAAATTGCATTACCCAAATGTTTTTCATTAATTTCTTCAACAAAAACATAATCTTTTTTTAATTTATCAGATTTTCTAAACCAAGAAAAAATATTTTTTGCTAGGTGTTCATTTGATTTAAAAACAAAATTAATATTACTTTTTTCTAAATCATATTTTTTTGACGATATCAAAACAAAATTTTTTAATTTG
Organism: Candidatus Iainarchaeum sp.; assembly: GCA_028691435.1. GTDB lineage: Archaea > Iainarchaeota > Iainarchaeia > Iainarchaeales > JAAZKV01 > JABIDZ01. Next base: position 4,203 of record JAQUZG010000030.1, on the reverse strand, counting down.
TTATTTTTTAAAAATGAAGCAATATTTTTTACTAATTTAACTTTTGCATTTGGAGAGTAATGTTTATATTTCATTCCAGGACTTGAAGCAATAGTAATTTTTGAATTTTCAAATTTATACTTTATTATTTTTCCTTTACCAAAAAATTTTTCAAGTTCTTCAAAAGAAATTTTACCTGGCCTAAGTAAAACAAATGGATTAGAAGTTAAATCTATCACAGTTGATTCTAAACCAATTTTTGATTTTCCACCATCAATAACATAATTTATTTTACCAGTTAAATCATCTAAAATATGATTTAATTCAACACAAGATGGTTTTCCTGATAAATTAGCTGAAGGTGCAGCAACCGGACCAACAGCATTAATTAATTTTAAAGCAATTTTGTTATTTGGCATTCGTATTGCAACAGTATCTAAATTTGCAGTAACTAAATCAGAAACCAAATCAGATTTTTTTAAAACTATTGATAAAGGCCCTGGCCAAAATTTTTTACCAATATCATAAGCTATTGGTGGAACATCTTTTGCAATTAAATTAATTTGTTCTAAATTAGATATATGAACAATTAATGGATTATCAAATTTTCTTCCTTTTATTTTAAAAATTTTTTTAACTGCTTTTTTGTCGAATGCTTTTGCACCTAACCCATAAACTGTTTCTGTTGGAAAAGCAACTACATCATGATTATTCAAAGCATCAATTGCAACACCAAGATTATCTTTTCTTATTATTTTTGTTACAGCCATATCACAAGATAAATTATAAAAAATATAATATAAATCTATTGATTACAAAAAAGAATATTTTATTAATTTAGAAAAATATAATTATGTATGCAAGTATTTAATGATTATAGTGAATTAACTGAAAAAGAAATTGAACAGTTACGTAAAGGTCTTGAATTAATTCGCTTTAAAGACCCAAATGTTTCAATAAAAAAACATTTACCCCAATTAAATAAACATTTACAACATTTTCAAGAACATGATTTATCTATCCCTGAAAAAATAGTAGGGATTAGACAAAATGGACAAATTCTATCATATTTAATGTTTTTACAATCTCCAAAAAAACCCCATGAAGTTGAAATAATGTTTTTTTATTCAGCAAAACCTAATGAAAAAAATAAAAAATATATTCAAGACTTTGTAAAAAAATTTGGAATCCCGCCAGGTATTTATCTTGTTAACGAATTAATTAGAAAAGGAGTTAAAAGATTTAAAACAAGAGAATTAATGATTTCTTCTGAAAGATTACTTAAATATGGGATTAAACGAGGATTATTTGTATTAAGAAAAACCCCAACAAAAAATGCATTAAAAGAATTATTTTTTCCAGGAAATTATGTTTTTGAAACAACTGAAAGAATGATTAATTCTGCAAATAATCAAGCAAAAAAAAGACCGCGATTTTATAATCCATATTTAAAATAATGAAAAAATAGATTAATTCTAGTTATTAATTAAATATGCGAACTAATTTTTTCAACCATATCTGCTAAAAATGTTGAATAATCATGACCTAAACAAACATTCATTCTTAAATAAAGTAATTGACCAAATATTTCGGGCAAATTACAAGATAACTTAACTTTATTTGTGGGCATAGATTTTGCATAATTAAAAATAGCATTTAATTCATTTAATCTTTTATCAGTTACAGATATACCTGTTGTTCCTTTTCGCTTATTTATATCATCCGCTAAATCAAATAACAAGTCAACAAAGTCTAAATATTCTCTTTTACTTACCCCCATAGCTTCTGATTTAGCCAAAAAATAAGAATATTCTCTTTCAAGAAAAATTGTTTGTTTCATGACGTTTTTTTCAATTGACGATAAATAAGATCTACTAATAATTTCATTTTTTATATAATAATTTAATTCAACCAGTTGTCTTAATCCATCCCAGTTCCGATTACTTGCCATATCTCGATTTAATGCTAAATCTATTTTTTTTAAAATGGTAGTTAAATTACCCATAATTTTTCTTTCGCTTTTTTTAAATCGTTCTCTAACAACTTTATCTTGAAGAACCATTTGTCTACGTCGTTCATTTTCAGACAAAACAGGCTGTTTTGTAGTATGCAATAATGATTTACGTTTAATTTCTTCAGTTTTAACTTCTTTAAAAAAAGATTCTCTAAATTTTCTATTTACTCCCATGATAAATTAATATTTAAATTAATATAAAAATATATCAATTAATTGATTAAATAAAATTTAATAATAATCCATCACAAACTAAATGAAAATATTGACTAATTAAAAGAGAAATAAAAAATAACATCAAAATAAATAAATCAAAATTTTTTGTAAATGGTAGAACTAAAATAAAAACAAGAATTGATAAAAACAATGATGAAATACTTATCCCAGTTATTGTGTGAAGTGATTGTCTATGTCCAATTTTTCTTTTTGTGATAAATTTAGAAATTAGAAATTCAATTGGTTTTAGTAAAACCCCAAAAGCAAAAAATATTGAATGAAAAATAGTTGAATTAAAATTAGTTACATCACTATCTGGCAAAATTAAGCCAATAAAATAAAGAATAAAACAAATTAAAAAAACTATCCCACCAAAAGAAAACAAAAAAGATAATTGTAAATTTAGAACATAATTAAAAAAAAATATTCCAAATAAATAATAGATTATTAAGAAAATAAATCCAAAAAATATATGATTTTCTGCTTTCAAATTACTTCACTAAAAAATAAATCACTTTGAAATATATAACATTTTGCAACCAGTAATTTATAATTAATATATTCAACTAATCAATTCTTTTGTTTCTCTTGCAATCATTAATTCTTCATTTGTTGGAACTACTAAAATTTTTATTTTTGAATTTTCAATCGAAATTATTGCTTCTTTTCCACGAATTTTATTTTTTTCTTTGTCTAAAATAATTCCAATATGATCTAAGTTTCTACAAACAAATTCTCTTGTTTCTGGTGAATTTTCCCCTAATCCCCCAGTAAAAATAATTGCATCCACTCCATTCATAATTGCAATATATGCTCCAAGATATTCTTTAATTCTAAAACCTAATTTATCAAGTGCTATTTGCGCTCTTTCATTATTATTTTCCCAAGCTTCTTTTTCAACTTCTCTACAATCACTACTTACTCCACTTAAACCAAGTAAACCAGATTTTTTATTTAAAATTTCATCCATTTTTTCAACAGTCAAATTTTCTTTTTTCATTAAATATGTAATTATTGCTGGGTCAATATCCCCACATCTTGTCCCCATCATAAGCCCAGCTAAAGGAGTAAACCCCATAGTCGTATTAACCGATTTTCCTTTTTCAATTGCAGTTAAAGAAGACCCATTACCCAAATGACAAGTAATTAAATTTAGTTCAGTCACATCTTTACCAAGTATTTCACTAGCTCTTTTTGAAACGTATTTGTGGCTTGTTCCATGAAAACCATATTTTCTAATTTTATATTTTTCATAATATTCATAAGGCAATGGATAAAGATATGCTTCTTTTTTCATAGTTTGATGAAAAGCAGTATCAAAAACAACAACCATTTTTTTGTTAGGGAATAATTTTTGACAAGCTTTAATACCACTAACATGTGCTGGATTATGTAAAGGTGCTAAATCAGAACAAGCAATTATTTCATCAATTACATTTTCATCAACAATAACTGATTCTGTAAATTTTTCTCCACCATGAACAATTCTGTGACCAATCGCATCAATTTCATCAACTGATTTAATTACTCCACCAAGCAAAAAATTAATTACTTCTTTAACTGCGTCTTCATGATTAGAAATAAGTTTTTCATAATAAGTTTTATCTTCATTTTTTTTAAAAGTAATTTTTGAATTTTTACCAATTTCTTCAACAACACCTTTTGCTAAAACATTTTCATCAGCCATATTAATTAATTGAAATTTCAAACTAGATGAACCACAATTAATAACTAAAATATCCATAAAGAAATTAACAATTGAAAGAGTTATAAAACTTAATGTAACTAACCAAATAAAATAGAGAAAAACAAATAAATTATAATAAAATACAAAAAACAAGTTGAATTTCACATAAAAATATAAAAGTACTCTCGCCGGGTGTTGTTATACCAGTGGAATTACCTTAATTTTGATATTTTTACTCAGAATACCCTTATCATGTATTATAATCAAAGTAATATTTATTTTTATCTTAAATTTTTGAATTTATGCT
>JAQUZG010000029.1 GCA_028691435.1 Candidatus Iainarchaeum sp. | reverse complement strand
TCTTGCCTGCAATTACTGGCCAAAGCTATGCTGATCTTGAAATAAATAATGGTGGCGACGCAAGCATACTCTATTTCTACTCACACATCAAACCAAAACTAAAAAACAAACAAGAAATAAGAAACAATTTGTTAAAATATTGCTCACTAGACACAGAAGCCATGGTGAAGATTGTGAGAGAGTTGAAGAGAGTTTGACCGACTAAAAAAATCAATTAATATAAAAACTTAATTTAAGATAATTTTATTGGTAAAAATGACTCCTGAAATTGATGATTCTGAATTTCTAACAAGAAAAAAAATGATTGACCCCCAATTGAAAGAAGTAGGTTGGAAAAAAGAATATATTAAAGAAGAAATTAATTCTGTTAAATCTGATTTTAAAAAAGGAATTTTTAAATTCAAAGAAAAATCTGTTGAAAAAGGAGTAGACAGATTTATTGACTATTTATTAATTGATGAAAACAATAAACCATTGGCAATTATTGAAGCTAAAAAATCATCAGTTGATTTTATGAATGGTTATTCTCAAGCTATGGCTTACAGAGAAGATATAAAAAAACAAACCGGGTATGATATCCCAGTTTTTTTAACTAATGGAGCAGAATGGAGATTTATCGATGAAGATTTTATTGAACGAAATGTTTCTGGCCCATTTAGTCAAGAAGACTTATTTAGAAAAAAATCACTTTTTGAAAAATCAGCCGATAGTTTAAAAAATATTAGAATTAATGAAGGAATTGTTAATAGACCAAGAAGTAAACAAATTGTGCTTGAAATACTCGAATGGATTGATCAAGGAAATAAAAGTGCATTAATTCAAATGGCAACTGGAACTGGAAAAACAAGAGTTGCAATGGCAATTATTGAAGCACTAAAAAAAGCACATAAAATTGAAAATGTTTTATTTATTGCAGATAGAACATCATTAGTTAATCAAGCAAAAGGATCAAAAGGATTTAAAGGATTTTTTCCAGACGAACCAATTAATGATTTAAGAACAATAAAAAAAGAATATACTGGAAGATTATTTTGTTCAACAATACAAACATTAATGGAAAAAAACAATAAATTTAGATTTGAATCATTTAGTCCAGCATTTTTTGATTTAATAATATTTGATGAAGCTCATAGATCATATTATGATAGGGGAAATTTAGTAATGAAATATTTTGATGCAATAAAAATTGGTTTAACTGCAACACCTCGTTCAGAAAAAGAAAAAGACACATATAATTTATTTGGTTGTCCAAATAATCGTCCAAATGCAGAATATTCATATGATGAAGCAATATCTGATGGAATTTTAGTCCCTTATGAAGCAGAAATAATTTCAACAAAAGTGTTATCCTTAGGAATAAATGGGTCTGAACTCACAAAAGAACTAAAAGATGCACTTAGAAAACAAGAAGAAAACCCAGATGAATATCAAGCACTACCACCACAATTTGAAAGAATATTTACTGATGATAAAACTAATGAATTAATTGTTTCTGAATTTATGCAAAGATGCAGAAGATCTATTGATGGAAAACCATGTAAAACAATATTTTTTTGTGCATCAAAAAATCATGCAAAAAGTATAAAAGATGTTTTTGCAAGACTATTCCCTAAATTTAATGGAGAAGTAAGAATAATTACTTCAGATCAAAGTTATGCTCAAACAGAAATAAAAAATTTCACTGAAAAACCATCTCCAAGAATTGCATTGTCTGTTGGAATGCTTGATACGGGAGTAGATGTTCCTGAAGTTTGTAATTTAGTATTTGTAAAACCAGTTTATTCACAAATTAGATTTTGGCAAATGCTAGGAAGAGGAACAAGAAATGAACAAGCATGTGAACATAAAGATTGGTTACCATTTGAAGGAAAAAAATCATTTTTAATTTTAGATTTTGCTTTTGGTGGACACTCTAACATAAAATTCCATGAACTTGAAAGAAAACAAAAAACATCTCCAAAAAGTATACCAACACAAATATTTGAAAACAGAATCGAACTATTAAAAAAAGAACTGAATGAAGAACAAAAAAGAATAATTAGCGAAAAAATTTTAAATGATTTAAAAGAACTTGATAAAGATTCATTTTTAGTAAAACCAAAAAATAAACTAATTGAAAAAATAAGTAAAAACAAATTTGACCTTGAAAAATATATTACTGACTTAAATAACGAAATTGCTCCATTAATGATTCTTTCAACAAGTCAAAGTCCATATATAGCATCATTTATTTTACAAGTTGAAAGATTATTTGCATTTATTTTAAACAATAACTATGAAAAAATTGATTTTATAAAAAAAGAAGTTCAAGAAAAAATAATTAATATTTTAGACAAAGAAAATTTAACTATAATTAAAGAAAACAAATCAAATTTAACAAAAGTTTTACAAGAAACATTTTGGACATCTTTAACTTTTGAAGATGTTGAATTTTTAGTTAACAAAATAGCACCATTAATGAAATATTATACTCCATATAAAAATAGATTTATCAGAGTAAATATGGATGACATGATTTTAAATGAAGAAAAAATAAACTATAATTTTAAAGGAGATAAAAAATTAAATGAATTTTTAGAAAATAATGACTTAGCCAAAAAAATAAAAACTGGAAAAGGAATCACATCACAAGAACTAATTGAACTAGAAAAACAATTAAAAGCACTTAACCCAATTCTAACAATTGAAAGCATCCAAGAATATCAAAAAAAAGATTTTATTGAATTTTTACTTGAACAAATGAAAATTTCACACAAAGAAAATCCAAAAGAACTAATAGAAAAAAGATTTGACGAATATATAATCAAAAATCATGAATACAACTCAAAACAAATAGAATTTTTACTATTACTCAAAAAAATATTCTCAACAAAAAAATACATTGAACTAGATGATTTCACAAAAATGCCACTAAGAGAAAAAAACCCACTTTCAAACTTTTCAATAGATGAACTAAAAGAAATTGTAAATACTTGTAACAAAATAAAAGTAACTTAAACATAACAAGAAATATTTGTAAACACATATGTTTATGAAAATATACATCTATTTAAAAAGCTTTTCGTTTATAGATTGATTATGACTTTTGATGTTTTGTCTGCAAGAGTAGAAAAAGAAAAATCTTTACGATTTAAGAAATTGTGTGAAATAAAGCAAATGACTACTTCTGCTAGATTAAAAGAGCTTATTGAATCTGATTTAAAACCTAAAATTCCTGATTATTTAGCGGGAAATAATATCATTGAATATGATGAAAAATCTAATTCTTTTACTTGGAAAATTAAGCTTGATTTACCTGTTACTATTTCTTGGAATGGCCAAACTGGTGAAACAAATATTAGAAAAATTGAAATTCCTGTTGCAAAAAATCTCTCTGAAGAACTACTAAAAGACATAGATAAACAAATTAATGATGCACTAAAAACAAGAAATGAAAAAACAAATAAAACAAAAAATAATTCAGTCATTTTACCAAAAGAATTGGTTGGTGATGAAAAATGATTAATTATGCTGGAAAACTTTTAAATTATATTTATCTTTGCAAATTTGAAGAGAACAGATTACCAAAAATTGATGAATTGTTAGAAAAAAGTGAATTAAAACCACACCAACTTCAGATGGCAATTGATTATTGTATTGAAAGAAATTATTTAAAGGTTATAAAAAGTCTTGACACTGATAAAAATGGAATGCAAAACATGCAACTTTGGGAAATTTTAGCCAATAGTATTGATCTAGTTACAAATAATAATAAATTTAAAGAAACTTTTGGGTTTGGATTAAATTTAGGCATTGTAAGTTTTAATTGGAAGAGTGAAGAAAAATGAAAAATGTATTAATAACAAATTATGTTGATATTTTGGCTCCAAAAGTAAAAGTTTTTTCTAAATCAAAAAGATATGTTGCTACTGGAGATGTGATAAAAAATAAAATAATTTCATTTTCTGAATTTACTTTTGATTCTAAACCAAGTAGAGCAAATATTCAGGCAATTAATGGAGATATATTAATTGCCAAAATGAAAGATACAAACAAAGTTTTACTGATTAATAAAGATAATGAAAATAACATGTATTCAACAGGATTTGCCCTATTTAGGATAAAAGATAAAAATTTTATTGATCCAAAATACCTTTATTTTTGGTTTTTATCAAATGACTTTCAAACTTTTAAAAATAAAAATTCTTCTGGAGCTACACAAAAAGCAATTAGGGATCAAGAATTAAAAAAATCAAAAATACCTTTTGTTTCATTAGCTCAACAAAAAAAAATTGTTTCTATTTTAGAAAAAGCAGAAAAACTAAAAGAAAAAAGAAAAGAAGCAAACAAGCTCACAGAAGAATATTTGAATAGTATTTTTAATGAGATATATTATAATAAAAATTTTGAAGAGATTAAATTAAGTGACAATAAATACTTCCACATAATAATGGGTCAATCACCAAAAGGAAATTCATATAATCATGTTGGTGAGGGCACACCATTTTTTCAAGGTAAAAAAGAATTTAGAGATAAGTATCCAACTGTTGAACAATGGACTACAAAACCATCAAAAATGGCACAATCAAACGATATATTAATATCTGTAAGAGCACCAGTAGGGGCTACAAATTTATCCAATATAGACTGTTGTATTGGACGAGGTTTAGCAGCTATTCGCTGTAAAAAAGGAATTGAAACAGATTTTGTATACTCTTTTTTAAAAGTAAAAAAGAAAGAAATTGAGAATTTAGGTAATGGGAGCACATTCAAAGCAATTACGTCAAAACAACTTTTAGATATAAAAATTCCAATCCCACCAAATTCATCCCAAAAAAAATTCACAGAAATAGTCGAAAAAGTTGAAAAGATAAAAGAAAATCAAAAACAATCCGACAAAGAACTTAATAATTTATTCAATTCTTTAATGCAAAAAGCTTTTAGAGGTGAACTAATATGAGAGCAGAAAATTTTATTTTTAATGCACATTTTTTTGTATATTCTCCAGATATTGATTTAATAAGAAATAGTCTTCAAGAATATTTACAAATAAACGGATTTATCAAAACTAATTCTTCGTTTAATTTTAATTTTTTATGTTTAGAATTTTCTATTTCTGATTTATATCTAACCCAATTCTCTAAATCTGGAAGCATATTAGCCAAATTTGGATTAGTCAAAGAATCTGAAATTCAACAAAAAAATTATTTTAAACTACTAAAATATAAAAGAATTGAAGCACCAATTAATTTAAAATTAATAATTCACGGTGGCAAATATAATGAAAAATCAGGCTTAATTGTTGAAGTAATTAGTGAATGTGCTGCTTATTATCAAATATCCCAATTAAATTTATTCCAAAATATTTCTGAAGACCAATATAGCTTTATAGTTGTTGAAAATAAAAAATTTATTCATGGAATATGTGGGGCTGTTGGCGGGAAGTTTATTTTAATGCCACAACCAATGGAATTAATTTTACAAACTAATTTCATACAAGAACTAAAAAAATTTGGATTTTTAAAAGTTGCAGATTTATTAATTGAAGGAAAAATAAAGATTGAAAAAGGAAATTCGGATGGTTTGGATGATTTAAGAGGCGCAATAGATAATTTTTTATTTGAAATTGTTACATATCTTAAGGATGCTCCTGATCAGTTAAATAAAGCATCATCAAATTTAAAAAAAATCTGTGCTGCAGGATATTTTGATGAAAATCAAAAAATACTAATAGAAAAAGCATTAATTTCAAGTGCACACACATTTCTTTCAAACACTACAATTCATTCAAGAAATGATGTTGATTTAATAACATCAAGATTTCTTTTTGATGAGGTTGAAAAATGTTTTGAATTGATTCTTAATAAAGTTGTTAAATACAAAATGAAGGTGAAAACATGTTAAATAATATTATTATAAAATCACAATATTTTCAAATTAAAAACTTTAACAAAATATTTATAAACCTCTTTGTATTATTTATATTTAATATGTTCCCCAGTGATCCTAAGGGGTCGCTGGATGCTTTTTGTAAGTTATTTCATTTAAATCAATCGGAGTTGGTTTAAATGCAAGATACTTTTGTTTTTATTGATGCTGGTTTTCTTGATAAATTAGCTCTTTACTTAGGCGATGGACAAAGAATTAAGTTTGATTTATTTTGTTTAGCAAAAAATTTATCTAAAAATCAAAATTTATTTTGTAAAAAACTATTTTATTATAATGCTCCACCATTTCAAAGTTCTGTTCCAACAGAAGACGAAAAAAGAAGAAAACAAGGTTATGATAAATTTATTGAAAAAATTTCAAGAAATAAAAACATTATAATAAGAGAAGGAAGATGTCAAAAAACATTTGATGAAAATGGAAAACCAAAATTTGTTCAAAAAGGAGTAGACACTTTAATAACAATGGATTTGTCAGAATTGTGTTTTGAACATAAAAATATAAAAAAAATAATTTTAGTTTCATCAGATACTGATTTTTGTCCAATAATAAAAAAAATAAAAGAAAAAGGAATTGAAGTAATTTTATATTCATATTTTAATAAAGAAAGACATTCAAAGTTTTCTTTATCTAATGAATTAATTGATTGTTGTTCTAGTTATTTTAAAATTGAAAAAAATGATCTATTAACTTGTAAGTTGGGGTGAAAACATGTTAGACAATGAATTAAAATCAAAAGTAAAATTATTGTGGAATAAGTTTTGGAGTGGAGGTATTTCTGATCCATTAGTTGCGATTAAGCAAATGACTTATTTAATTTACATGAAGCAATTAGAGGATGAAGATACAAGAAAAATGCAAGAAGCACAGTTAACAAATAAAAAATATAATTCTATTTTTACAGGATATAATGATTGTAAATGGAGTGAATGGAAGGGACTTCCAGCTAATGAGATTTTAGAGCATGTTAGAGATAAAGTTTTTCCTTTTTTACGAAGTTTAGGGGAAGAGGAATCACCTTATTCAAAATATATGAAACATGAAAGTTTACAAATTCCAACTCCTTCTTTATTAATTGAAGCTGTAAAAATAATCGATTCATTAAAAATAAAAGATCAAAATAGAGATACAAGAGGAGACTTATATGAATATTTGCTTTCTGAACTTACTACATCTGGAAAAAATGGTCAATTTAGAACACCGCGGCACATTATTCAAATGATGGTTGAATTAACAAGACCAAAAAAAGATGATGTTATTTGTGATCCTTCTTGTGGAACAGCAGGATTTTTAGTTAATGCATATGAATATATTTTAAAATCAAATACTTCAAAAGATCAAATAAAAATTGATGAAGAAGGAAATGAGTATAATTTTGTTGCCGATAAATTAAAAGAATCTGATTGGGAAAAAATTAGAAGTGTTACTTTTCACGGTTATGATTTTGACAGAACAATGATTCAAATATCATTAATGAATATGATGATGCATGGCATAACTAGACCAGATATTGAGCAAATAAACACTTTATCAAATAGTTTTGGTAAAAGTGAAGAGTTTTCATTAATTTTAGCTAATCCTCCTTTTAAAGGAAGTATTGATGAAAACGATATTAATCAAAAACTTACTGTAAAAACAAAAAAAACAGAATTATTATTTATAGAATTAATCTACAAACTTTTAGAAATAAGTGGACGAGCAGCAGTAATTGTTCCAGATGGAGTATTATTTGGAGCATCAAATGCACATAAACAAATAAGAAAAATACTACTTGAAGATTGTAAACTAGAAGGATTAATTTCAATGCCTTCAGGAGTATTTAAACCATATGCTGGAGTTTCAACAGGAGTATTAGTTTTTACTAAAGGAGAACCAACAAAAAAAGTATGGTTTTATGATATGGAAAATGATGGATTTAGTTTAGATGATAAAAGAAATAAAATTGGTGATGGAAAAGGAGATATTCCGGATATCATAAAAAGATTTCATAATCGTGAAAAAGAAGAATATATTGATAGAAAAGGAAAAGCATTTTTTGTTCCAGTTGAAGAAATAATAAAAAATGATTATGATTTAAGCATACAAAAATATAAAGAATTCCAATTTCAAGAAGAAAAATACGAAGAACCAAAAATAATATTAAAAAAAATAGAAACATTAGAAAAAGAAATTTTGGAAGGATTAAAGGAGTTGAAAGTTTGAGTAAAAATCCAATAAAATTCTTTATCAGTCTAATTGGGATATATATTATTCTTTGGGTCGTTGGATTAATTGTATCGGAAATCCCAGTTCCAGACGGGGGGTTTGCTTTAGGGGCTAATTTAATAAAAATGGTATTGCCTGACCCGAATCAAGAAATTTTATTGAATATAATTAAATATTTAATTTATTCTGGCGGGGCAATAGTTACATATATTAAATTTTAATCACTTTTCAAACAACACAAAATTCGCTAATTCATCAAGTCCAACATAATTAAACATTTTATAATTTGCTCTTCTTGCTGTTGATGGAAGAATTCTTTTTTTCAAATGATTTTTTGGTATAAATGGATAAAAAATTATTTTTTGTTTTTCAATACCTTTTTCAGCCCATTTAAAATTTGCAATTAGTGGAGGAATCATAAACCCTGATTTTAATACTTTTTCTATTATATCCCAACCTGCACCAAAAATTTCATTTTTTGGTTTAGAATTATTTGTTTTTACTTGTGCGCGAAAAGAACAACCAGTGCATTGTAAATCATACAAAGGATAATTTTTTGGAAGTTGCATTAAAGATTTTCCACAATTCGGACAAGGAACTAATCCAATAATTTCTTTTTCGCCACTCTCTCCAGAAGATTGATTAGTCATAATAATAAATACCATCAATCAGAAGAAAAAGGTTTCCACCGGCAAAGTCCTTTGAATTGGTTTAT
>JAQUZG010000028.1 GCA_028691435.1 Candidatus Iainarchaeum sp. | reverse complement strand
ATATTTTATTAAATTAAAACTGATTTTTTTTTAATTAAATAATATTTTTTAAACTAATTTTAATTAATGATAATTTTATTTGTTTAATTAATTATAATGATTTGGTTTTAATTTTAAATTGTTAATCAGAATATTTATTAACTATTATTCACTAATTTTGTTATGAAATTTAAAAATATTTTATTAATTTTATTTTTTATATTAGTTTTATTTGCAACTTTTAGTTTTGCAAAATCTTATTATATTTCAAATGTTAATTCAACTTACACAATTAATACTGATGCATCAATTGATGTTGTTGAAGAAATAACTTATAATTTTTCTGGCTCTTATTCTTCAGCTTACAAAACTTTTGAACAATTTGCTGGCGAAACAATTGAAAATTTAGAAGTTTATGAAAAAGTAAATGGGGTATTAAATAAAATTTCATCAAGTGTTACTTATTCTCCATTAACCATTAAATGGAACTATGTTGCAAATTATGAAAATAAAACTTTTGTATTAAAATATAGAATGAAAAATGTAATTAACTCATATGATGATACTTATGAATTTTATTATCGGCTTTGGTTTGCTAAATGGAGTGTATCAGTTTCTAATTTTTCTTCAAAATTAATTTTTCCAGTTGATTTAAATAATAATTTTATGGTTTTTTTACACCCTAAACTTGATGCTACTTGGAAAATTGAAAAAAACAATGTGTTAGTTAGTGCAAATAATATTCCAGCAAACACTTTTTTATCTTTAAAAGTTTTATTTAAAAAAGACATTTTAACAAACCCTAGTTTTGTAAGAACTATTGTTGGCGATGGATATGACAAAGCAATTAAAGATGAAGAAAATATAACTAACACTGGACAAAATAGTTATTCATCATATGATAATTATGTTAGTGATAATGGACAATATCAAACAAATTCATTACTTATTTTAATTGGATTAATTTTTCCACCAATAATAGTCTTATTAGCAGTAATTGCAATAATTTTTACAATAATTTATTTTAACTCAAAATCAAAACAAATTTGTGATAATAAAAATTTTGTTTACTATAGAGAACCACCATATACAAATGATCCACTTGGACTAGTTGAATATATTACAAAAATTACATTAACAAAAAATAGTATTACTGCAACAATAATGGATTTAGTGAGAAGAAAACATTTGACTATTGAAAAAATTGAAATAAAAGGATTTTTTTCAATTAGGCCTGATTATAAATTAACTCGGATTGAAAATTTAAAAGATGAATTGACAGAAGTTGAAAATGCTTTACTTACCGATCTTTGTGGTGGATTAATTGGGGCATCAAGAACACTTGAAGAATACAAAATATTTAAAAGAAGTTCAACAAATTCTCTTCTAACTAATTGGAAATCTTGGAATGCAACAAAATTTGAAATTGATAATTTTACTAGTTCAAAAGAAAATATGTTTTTTAATTTTGATTTAAGAAATAAATTTTTTAAAATAATTATACTAATATTATTTTTCACTTTTTTTGCAATATCAGCTTCAGTTCTTATCTTTTTGGGTCCAATGGCTTTTTTTGGGATTATATTCTTTGGAATTTTTGGACTTTTTTGGATCGGGTTTGCACTAATTTTTATTTTAATAATTCTTAAGTCAGTGGGATTTTCTTTCACTTTTTTTGTAGTTCGAACACCACTTTGTTTAGCAAGATATTGTAAATGGATGGCTTTTAAAAAATTCTTGGATGATTTTGGCACATTTGAAAATAAAACCCCATTTGATATTGTACTTTGGGAAAAATATTTAGTTTATGCAACACTTTTTGGAAATGCTTCAAACATAATTAAAGAATTTAAAAATTATGCAGAAATACATAAAACTGAATTTGATTCATCATTTAATAATTCATTATTATTTTATTCAATTTCTGATTCATCATTTATGGATGGCTTTACTAACTCCTTATCAAGTGCTTCTTCAGCACAATATGTTTCATCATCTTCTGGCGGCGGATGTAGTGGTGGAAGTAGTTGTGGTGGTGGATGTGGTGGAGGCTGCGGTGGCGGCGGAGCTGACTAATCTCAACTTCTTTTAAAAAACAAAACAAATTTGTAAGATGTAAAAATTTTGCTATTATAGAAACGTTAATAAATCAAAAAATACTATCTATTCTTATGAAAAAGAAACTAATATTCATTGCAATTATACTAATTGGCCTATCTTTATTCTTATTTATTAATTCAAATAATGGTTTAGTAAATCAAACTGACTTTATTAAAATAAAATCAGAATATACTTCAAACGATTCATTACCTACTAGTGAAGTTGTTTTGAATGACTATATTTCAAGATTATCTCAAATTAGATCTAAATCTTCAGTAGAATTATTGCCAGTGATTGATACTGAACTAGAAAGTGCAAAAACATTTTTTTATTATTCAAAAATAATATTACTTTTTAGAGAATTAAATAAAGAAAATTGTACACAATCAAAAAAAACTCAACTTTCTAATTTTTTAAAAATGGCGATAGATTCATCAAATAATTATTCACTAAATTATTCAAAAATAATTATTCCAGCTGACAAAGAATTATTATCTATAAAAAACCCTGAATTAATTGCAAATTATAGACAACAATTAAATAAAATAAATGCTCAATTAAATCAAATTTGTTAAATTTTAATTTTATTTTTTTATTTTTATAATCTAAAGATTTTTATTATAAGTTAAGGATTAATAATATATGAAAAACAAAGAATTATTAGACAAATTTCAAAAAATTTGCGCAGAAGCCACAGTAACAAAAATAAACTTTGAAGAAAAAAATGCAATTTCTAAAAAACGAATAAAAAAAGATTATCGAAATGAACTTCTTGACAATATGATTAGAAAAAGAAGAACAAAATCAGAAGCAAAAATCATCAAAGATTTATTAACTATAATAAATACTCCAAAAATATATTCTGTTGATGAAAATAATTATGAAATAATAATGGAATTTATTGACGGGTTACAATTAAAAGAAATTATTGAAAAAAAACCAAAGTTTTGTAAAATTATTGGTGAAGAAATTAAAAAAATTCATGACTATGGTATTATTCATGGGGATTTAACAACATCAAATATTTTAATTGATAAAAAAAATAAAATTTATTTTATTGATTTTGGTTTATCTTTTTATTCTAAAAAATTAGAAGATAAAGCAATGGACTTAGTGGTATTTAAGAAAGTCTTTAATGCAACTCACTCTAAGTTAAAAAATGGATTTGAATTGGTGCTCAACGGTTATAATCCAAGTAAAGAATTAATTGAACAAATTAATAAAATTGAAAAAAGAGCAAGATATCATTAAATTTAAATTTTAAAATTTAAATGAAACTTAATGTATATAATATTTATTTGTATTACTCTTTAAGCCTTGGCCAAACTAATTTTTTCAAGCCCCAAATTACATTTATAAATCTTAGCATATAGGATTATGTTATAATTTTAGGTTCTTTTCTAAACCAAAAGTTGGATGGAAAGGTTAGATGTGATTAATATGGCTAAAAAAGAAAATGTAAAAACTAGTGAATTAACAAAAGAAGAAGCAATTGAACAAGTAGTTTCTTTAGCAAATGCTGGACATTCTCCAAGTAAAATTGGATTAATATTAAGAGACGAATATAATGTAAAAAACTTTAGAGAATTAACTAACAAATCTTTACAAGAAGTTTTAAATGAAAATTCTCTTTTAACTGATATTCCTGAAGATTTATTAAATTTAATAAAACGAAGTGTTGTACTTTTTACACACATGGAAACAAACAAAAAAGATTTTTCAGCAAAACACGGTTATGAATTAACTGTATCAAAAATTAGACGATTAAGTAGATATTATATAAAGAAAAATAAATTACCAAGTGATTGGAGATATACTCCAGAAACAGCTGCATTATTAGTTAAGTGATGATGGGTGGAAGTAAAAATTAAATTATTTGAAAACGAAAATTTAATTTTTGAAGATTGTAATTTATTAGGTCTTGAAAAATTGGATGAATATTTAAAAAAGAAGTGATAAAATATGGCAGTAAGTGAAAAAGGAAGAAGAACAGTTGATAAATGGAAAAAAAAGCAATGGTTTACATTCGTTGCATCAAAAACATTCAATAAAAAACCACTTGCACAAACTCCTGCAGAAAAACCTCTTCAATTATTAGGTAGAACAATAAAGGTAACATTAGATAATTTGACCGGACAAAGAGCAAGAAGAGATTATACCGTAGTTTTCAAAAATGAATCAGTTCAAGGTCAAACAATCAATACATTTGTTTCAAAATATTATATGAATGCTGGATCTTTAATTAGATTAATTAGAAGACGAAATTCAAAAGTAACAACAGTTAAAGAAATTCCAGTTGAAAATGGAACTGCAATGTTAACAGTTACAGCAATAACTGCAAAAAAAGCTGTTCAATCACAAAAAACAGGAATTAGAGCAATAATTGATGAAGAATTAAGTACTTTATCAAACAAAAACTTTGAAGATGTTGTAAAAGAAACATTATTTGGAAATACAACAAATAATATCTTTAAAAAAGCAGGAAAAGTTTGTTTAGTTAAAAAAGTAATTATTTCAAAAGCAACTTTTACTCAATCAAAATAATCGACTAAATTATTTTGATTTTTTATTTTATTTTTGGTGTACAAAAATGTTAATTTTAACTGATTTTTTAATCGTTGCAATAGTTCTAGTTTTCTTTTCAATTGTGTCATATGCTTTAAAACTACTTGATTTTCAAGGGGTATTAATTGCTAATGTGGTTGGACTTGCAGCAATTACATTTTCACCAAATCCACTTTTATCATTTTTAACAGTTGTAGTATTTTTTGTAATTGGTGAAGTTGCAAGTAATTTTCCAAAAAAGAAACACGAAAAAAGAAATATTTGGAATGTTGTTGGAAATTCATTACCTGCTTTAGTTGCACTTTGTTTAATAATTAGTTTTCCAGAAAAGTCATTTTTATTTGAACTAGCTTTTTTTGGAGCAATTTCTGCAGCATTATCTGACACATTATCTAGTGAAATAGGATACTTTTCAAAATCTTTACCAATTTCAATTATTACATTTAAAAAAGTTCCAAAAGGAGAAGATGGTGGAGTAACTATTCTTGGAGAATTAGCTGCACTATTTGGAGCAATAATAATTTCAATAATTTATTTTTTAGCATACCAAAATATGGTTTCTGCAATAATTGTAATTTTTGCTGGAATGGTTGGAACAAATGTTGATTCAATTATGGGTGCACTATTTGAAACAAAAAAAATATTGTCTAATACTCATGTAAATCTAATTGGTTGTGCTAGTGGAGCAATATTTGCATTTTTAGTTGGGCTAATTTTTTTAATTTAATTTGATTAAATTAATTTGTTATATTTAATTTTTATATTTTAAAATTCCAATTAGTTAATAATATTTCTTTCTAATTAATATTTATGAATAAATTTTTTTCTAAATTAGATAAAGGTGCATTCTTAGCCCCCATGGCTGATTACACAAATATTGCTTTTCGTACACTTGCAAAAGAAAATGGCGCAGCTTTACTTTATACTGAATTAATTTCAGTAAAAGCTATTAATTTTAATTCAAAAAAAACAATAAAAATGATGCAAGTTAGTGAAATTGAAAAACCTGTTTTTCTTCAATTATTTGGAAATAATCTTATTGATTTTGCTAGTGCAATAAAAAAAGTTGAACAAATTTTACCTAATAATTTTGCAGGGTATGATTTAAATTGTGGGTGTTCTGTATTAAAAGCAATTAAAGGAAATTATGGGGTAAAACTAATGGATTATCCAAAATTAGTTAGTGAAATAATAAAAGAAATGAAATCTGTTACATCTAAACCAGTTACAATAAAAATGCGACTTGGATTAAAAGATGAAAACTTTTTAGAAGTTAGTCAAGAAGCAATTGATGCTGGCGTTGATGGAATTTGTTTACATGCTAGATTTGGAACTGATGGGTATTCTGGAAAAGCAAATTGGGAAAAAATAAAAGAATTGCGAAATATAATCCCTAAAAGAATTCCAGTAATTGGAAATGGTGATGTAACTAATCTAGATGATTATTTAAAAATAAAAAAAGAAACTAATTGTGATTTTGTAATGATTGGCCGAGGGGCGATTGGAAATGCTTTTTTATTTAAACAAATAAAAGAATATGAAAAAAATGAAAAGTTAATTGAAAAGAAAAAAATAGATAATTATTTGGAAGCAAAAAGATATTTAGAAATTGCAAAAAAATTTGATTTAGAAATTAATTCAATAAGGCCATATTTTATTGGAGTTGCTACTGGGTTTATTGGTGCAAAAGATTTACGTTTAAAATTCGCATTATCAAAAAATGTTGACGAAATAGAAAATTTAATTGAAGAATTAAATTGATTTAATTTTTTAAATAAAGAAAGTATTATATAATTTAATAGTTTTATTTAATCATGGATTCAAAAGCTGGAATTAAATTACCTAAACTAAAAAATGATACTTTAGAAGCTAAAAAAGCATATGCAAAAATTAATTCTTATTTTAGAGTAGTGTATAATGAACTTTTATCAAAAGAACGAGCTATTTTAAAAAAAACTTATTCGGATCCAGAAAAATTTAAACAAGCTTTTGAAAAAAGAAAAATTGATTTACAAAAAATTGCAAGAACTCAAGCTAACTCAATAATTATTTCTCGGTCAAAAGGTGTGACTTCAAAAAAAGTGTGTTCAGTTTCTTTTAATGCACAATTAAGAACGGAACGTGCGCGTAAAAAAAGATTGGCTTTAGCAAAAGCTAGAAGAAAATAATTTTTTTTAATTCTGGTAATCAATTATTTAGAAAGTTCAGTTTTTAAATTATCTAAATCTTTTCCTTCTAAAATAATATAATTATCTTTAAACATTTTTTCTGCTTCTTTTATTTGTTCTTTTTCAGCTAAGTCGCATTTGTTGATTACGACTATGAATCCTTTCTCGCTAAAAAGTTTTTTTAATTCTTTAAATAAGTTTTTTTGTTCATCAAGTTGACTTAAGGGATCAATCACAAAAATTATTGTCCCTTTTAAATGTTGAAAAGCAGTAATTGCTTTTTTTTCAATATCGTTTCGTTCATGTAGTGATCTGTCAAGTAAACCTGGAGTATCAATAACTTGTATTGGGGCATGTTTTTTGAAAAAATAACCCACATTAAGTCCTTTAGTTGTAAATGGGTAATTTGCAATTTTTGGTTTTGATGTAGTAATTTTTGCTAAAATTGTTGATTTGCCAACATTAGGTAAACCAGCTAAAATATAACATTCTTCATCAGTTTTTATTGCTGGTAATTCTTTTAATTTTTTAACTGCATCATTATAAATTTTAATTGGCGATTCAAGTGATTTTATAATTGAAGAAGTTCTTCCAAAATAAACTTTTGAAATTCCTTTAATTTCGTTTTTTGAATCTCTTACAAATGGAAATTCTTTAATTTTTACAATTTGTTCTCTTCTAACTTTTTTTAATGTTTTAACTGCACTTGAGATTTTTGATAAAGCTATTCTAATTTGATCAACATCAATTATTGCAACAAACAAATCTCTATAAAAACCAGGTAATTTGTCTATTGAAGGAAAACTAGTAACATACGACATTAGTGTTTCTTCAAGGTAATCAGTTATAGAGTCCATTTTCAAAATTTCTTTTCCTTTTAATGTATAAAATGGAGTTCTTTGTTTAGCCATGCCATGTGCATTTTTTCTTGCTTTTGCATAAGCAATATCAAGTAATTTATCTGGTTTTTCTAAATAATTCAAATTCATAAACATCACTAAAAAGTATACAAATATTTGATTTAAATCAATTTATAAAGAAATTTATTGATTAAAAATTAATTAAAGATAATAAATTTTTATAAAAATTATATATTTAATAATCTAATTTTTTAAAAAGTTAGGGTTTATTAATGTTTTTTTAATTAATTATATTAGAATCAGTGAAAGTTATGGATGATTTTTATTCAAACAATTATAAACGATTTATGGTAATTCCAATCATTTTACTTATTCCAATGTTTTTTCTTATTTTTGTTGCCCCTGGGATTACTCAAGGGATGGATTTTACTGGTGGAAATTCAATTTTAATATCGACAAACAAATCTCTTGACTCAATAAAAATTGAAAATATTTTAAAAGATTTTTCTTTAACTGAAATTAAAGTTTCAACAACTGTTTCACCAACTGATTTTGGTGCAAAGATTCAATATACTGATAAAACTGAAATTGAAGCAGAGAGATTATTGGCTTTAGCTGAAGCAGCATTAGCTGGCGAACCAGAGAAATCAATTGATTATTCAAAACAAGTAGTAAAATTAATTTCAAATAAAAGTGTACAAGGTACTGAAGCGCTAGCTGTATTAAATGAAGCACAAGATGCATTAGTAAATTATAATGAAAGTCAAACAACAAATATTAAAAATCAAATTATAAATTCATTTTCTTTAGATTCATCAAAAACTGATTTTAAATTAATAAAAATTTCTCCAACTCTTGGTAGTGAATCATTTAATGGAATTTTAATTATTGCAATACTTGGTATGATTTTAATTTCTATAGTAATTTTTGTTGCATTTAGAGAAATTGGACCTTCGCTTGCAATTATACAAGCAATGGTTTTTGATGTAATTGCTGGACTTTGTGGTATGGCATTACTTGGAATACCTTTGTCTCTTTCAACAATACCTGCATTATTAATGCTTGTTGGGTATTCAGTAGATACTGATATAATGCTAACATCAAAGGTTTTAAAAGAAAAAAATGGGACAGCTAGTCAAAGAGCAACAGCATCAATGAAAACTGGATTAACAATGACTGGGACAACTCTTTCAGCATTAGCAGTAATGATTGTCATGTCTTATATGTATA
>JAQUZG010000027.1 GCA_028691435.1 Candidatus Iainarchaeum sp. | reverse complement strand
AATTCTAGAAGCAACAACTTTTCTTGTCAAATTTTTAGAAGCAACTTTTGAAGTTTTAGATATTTTTGAATTTCTTTGAGTAGGCATTATAGAATAAAGACATAACCTTATTTAAATTAAACTAATTGAATTGAAATAGAGAAAATTAAAAGTTGAAATTGAAGAACTAAAAAAGCAAAGAAATGAAATTAATGAAAAAATTAAAATTGCAAAAGCAAATAAACAAGAAATAGCAAAATGGTTTACAAAAGAAGAATTATTTACTAAATCTACATTAGGTCCAAACACTAGATATTATGCATTACTAATTTTTAAATTGCTTAATTTTACTCAATCAGATTTTATTCTTTTAAATATCCATGTTCCTTGAATATTTTACATACATCACAAAGCTTTGGGCAATCTTGATTTGATGTAACTTGCATGCTACCCTTACAATTTTCACAAAATGCGTATTCAGCATGCAAAGTTTGTTGAGTTGCTTTTATTAACCAATATTGAATATCAGGCCACACTGTTTGTAAATTATCAGCAAGATAATAATAAAAGTTTCTATCTAGTGGATTTAATTCCCAAGGATTAACTTTATTTGATTTAAAATGTGGTGAACCAATTAATTCTAGGTATAATTTTAGTTCCTTTTTTGTTAAATAACATAAAGGGTATGAATAAGTAAATTTTCCAACAGATCGTTTAGGCATTGATTGTAATGGATATCCATAAGTATAATTATTTATAAGTCCTGCAATAATGTCTGTTGCATGTAACCCCAAAACTATTGTTTGAATTCCATTTTGTTCAGCATAATGTTCAAGTGCTCTTCTAGTTAGGTGATGGTCTATATACATAGCTTTATCATAATCTTTTGTTTCCATTAGTTCAGGAAGAATTTTTTTAATCGAAGTATTTAAATTAAACAAATTGCGTACTTCTTGTTCAGAGATTATTGAATGAATAATACAATTATTTTTGGCAATTTCTTTTACAAACTCTTGCATTGGATCATTTTCAGTTTTAAAATCATCATATGTTACTGCATGAATTTCAAGACCAGGAATTTGCTTAAGCAAATATGCTAGTGTCGTACTGTCCACCCCACCAGATAATCCAAAAACAATTTTTTTAGTCCCTTCAAACAACTTTTCATTTTTAACTGTGTCAAAAAACGTTGTTTCAACGTAATTTTTAATGGTGTCATCAGACATCAGGTTAAGTTTCAAACATAATGTTCCATTTTCATTTATTTTCAAGTGTCTCTTTAAGTATTTTCCAGAAACATCAGAAATTTGCAATGAACTTATTTGGTTGTTTAAAATTGATTCTATATCAAATCCTTCGACAACTGTTACATCATAAGATGTATCTAGAATAGTATTTAGTTCATTTAATACAGCTCCATTAAGTCGTACAATAACTGTATCTATTGGAACCTGTAATCGGAGTAGCTCAGAGGCTATTGTACGTCCTGTTCCAACTGGAAAAGTTAGTTTCTTCCCCTTGCAACTGAACTCAAATTTTGCCATTGATATCCCTTATTTACTTGCTCTACAATCAGCACAACAAGTTCGAAATCTTATTATGTCTGACTCTTTTTTTGACTCAATCTCTTTAATAATTTCATCTTGTGTTACAGATTGATTTAACATTTCAACTTGGCTCAATTTTTGAATTTCCATTATATAACCACCTTAATTAATATATATATGTTAGATTTAATAAAAGATTGGTTAATAAAAAAAATTAACTTGTTAGTCAATTTTTAATCCACTAGAAGAATATCACTAAGTAAATTCTGTAATTTTTAACAGTTTATTTTTAAATTCAAAGATTACTTTTTGAGTGTTTCCATCAAAAAATATGTTTTTTACAAATATTTTTTCAACAATCTTGTTTAAGTAAAAATAGTATTCTCCATAAAAATTATATAAATCCATAGGGCGTCCATCAGAAATTTTGAATTAGACTGAATATATTTTTGAACCATCTTGCATTATAACCTATTCTCCAACGAACTTATATACAAAAACAACCTCGAAATACAAATTCAATTAAGACAACACAAATCCAAAATGGACAGATTAAACACCCAACACTTCAAAAAAGAAATAAAAAAACACAACAAAAATTCAACAAAATTAAATATAATCAAAAAGCAATACTAGAATTCGCAAATCAGCAATCAAAAAAACAGTCGTAGCATACATCAACAACAAAAACAAATAACAATCAAGATACCATAAAATAATATTTTACCAGCGCCAAAATATATAAAATCTATTAAACATCATCTCAAAATCATAAATTACTAACTATTGGATTTAAAAACTTTTTTTAGTCAGAGATTAATATGTTAGACGCAAGATTTGTAAGAGAGAATTACGACCAAGTTATAGACAACTTAAAAAAAAGACACGATGATAAGATAATCCAAAGACTTGACGAATGGAAAGAAAAAGATGAAAAATGGAGAAAATTAAAAGTTGAAATTGAAGAACTAAAAAAACAAAGAAATGAAATTACTGAAAAAATTAAAATTGCTAAAGCAAATAACCAAGATATAATAAAATTAATGGAAGAAGCAAAAACAATACCTGCAAAAATAAAAGATAGTGAACCAATTGTTCTAGAACTAGAAAGAAATTGTAAAGAAATTTTAATGAGAATTCCAAATATCATGCATGAAAGTGTACCTTTTGGAAAAGATGATACTGAAAATTTAGAAATTAAAAAATGGGGTGATGTAAAACACACACCCGAATTAAGACACCATGCTGAAATTGCAGTTGCACTTGACATAGCCGATTTTGAACGGGCTGTAAAAATTGCAGGAACTGGATTTTTTTATTTGAAAGGCGATCTTGCAATGCTAGATTTAGCATTACAACGACTTGCACTGGACATGTTAATTGAAAAAGGATTTGTGCCAGTTCAAGTACCCCACATGATGACAACAAAAGCATACAGTGGAGTTACAGATTTAGCAGAATTTGACAATGTACAATACAAAATTGAAGGCGATGAACTTAGATTAATTTCAACAAGTGAACACCCACTAGCCGCAATGTACATGGATGAAATATTTGAAGAAAAAGATTTAGATAATCCAATAAAATACACTGGAATGAGTGCATGTTTTAGAAGAGAAATTGGAAAACATGGAATTGATGAAAGAGGATTATTTAGAGTACACCAATTTAATAAAATTGAACAAGTTGTATTTTGTAAACCCCAAGATTCGTGGAAAATACATGAAGAACTTTCAAGAAATCAGCAAGAATTTATGGAAAAATTAGAAATTCCTTACCGAATTGTTAATGTTTGTACTGGCGACCTAGGAATTGTTGCTGCTAAAAAATATGACCTTGAAGGATGGAGTCCAAGAGAAGGAAAATATATTGAACTTGGAAGTTGTAGTAATTGTACATCATATCAAGCAGTTAGATTAAATATCAAATATCGAAAAGCAGATGGAACTAAAGAATATTTACACACATTAAACAACACAATGATCCCCACATCAAGAACATTAAGAATTATAATTGAACAATATCAAACTAAAGACGGCACAATTTTAATTCCAAAAGCACTTCAAAAGTACATGAACAATAAAACTGAAATCAAATTAAAAAAATAAATAAAAATTTGATTTTAAAAAAACTAATTTTAAGAAATTTAGTCAATAATTTTTTAAAAAAATAAAAAAGTTATATAATCAGTTAGTAAATAAATAAAAAATTTAATCAAAAAATCAAACTGTCCTAAAAACAGTGAATTTTTAAATAAGAAAGATTATAATAAATATATAAAAAAGTGATTTTATGAATAAACCAATACTAGCTGAAATGCACACACATTTAATTGAAAAAAAAGTAAAACCAAAAGACTATTGGAAAGCAGTATTAGAAAAAAAACTAAAAATTATTGCAATAACTGAACATGTAGAATATAATCCAAAAAAAGCCTATTTAGATTTAAAAAAAATTAAACCAAAAAATATAATTTTAATTCCAGGCATGGAAGCAAAAACTAGTGCAGGACATTTAATTATTTTTGGAAAAGACGAATCAATATATAACGTCCCAGACATCCAAACAATAAATATTCCAATTGAAAAAGCACTCCAAAGAATAAAAGAATACAATTTAACAGCTAGTTTTGCCCACCCATATGGATACAAAACAGATTCAACTTGTTCAATAATTGGAGAAAAAAAAACCAAAGAACTTTTAGAAAAATATGAAATTGGAACTGAATATTATAATGGAATGCTTGGGAGCGCAACAAGTCTAATATTCAAAAATAAAATACTAAAAAACACATATAATATTTCAGATTACCTTGCAAAACATAAAAAATTAAAATTTTTAAATAAAGCAAAAATAATTGAAAAAAAGTTATATGAAATTTCGCAAGAAACTTTCATGCGAGTAAAAAATGGAATAACTTTTAGTGAAAACGCAAAATATATTACAGCAGGAAGTGACGCACACTACCCACGAAATATTGGTATGGGCGTAGTTGAGTTAAAAAAAATGCCAAAAAATGAATCTGATTTTTTAAAGATGATTGAAAAAAGAGAAATTAAATGGGCCGGCCCAAATAAATATCTAAAAAATCCAATAAGTGATGTAAAAAAAATAGAAATGTTAATGGGTTTAAAATATTTAACAAAAAAGAAAATTTTAAAAGATAAAATAAAAAAACCAAAAAAGAAAAAAATTAAATTAATTAAAGATAAATTTAAATCCCTATTAAATAAAACAAAAAAAGTAATTAAAAAAGTTAAAAAGAGAGGTTGATAAAAAATGAAATATGCAGTTAGTGAAGATACAATAATTGAAAAAATACCATTAGATGTTAATGAAATTCATCTAATTAGACCAATTGAATTAAAAAAAATTGATTATTTATTAAATAATAGAGCAATAAAAGAAATTACACTAGCAAAATCTTGTTTTGATAGACTTCCAAAAAAATCAAAAGATTTTATTAAATCAAAAAATGTTAATTTAACTCTTGAAAAGAGAAGAGGAAGAGCACTTGTAGTATCAATGGATAAAATGCTTGAAATTGTAGAACTTAGAAAAGATCACCAAAGTATAAGAGAAATTGAAAGAGTAACAGGAATAGCAAAATCAACAATACATTATTTATTAAAGTACGCAGATAGAGGAAAAATAAAAAAAGGAAGTAATATTATTTATTTAAGATAAATTTAATAAAAATATTAGTTAAATTTTTTTCTTAAAATAAAAATAGATTTTTCAATTAACTTTTCTTCATTAAAATTTCCCTTCCATTGTGCTGCGCCAGAGTGCCCACCAATAACCCCGCCAATTTCTTTTTGGAGTGGGGTGAGCAAATCATTAATTAAATTAAAATTATTTTTTTCTTTAAAATAAGATTCTGCTCTAAGTGACATATTAACTAATTTATTTTCTTTACCTGCAACTAAAGTTATATCAGCAAATTCTAAAAGTTTAGTTGCAATTACAGATTGAAAAAAAGAAACACGTGCACTAACAACTACAATTTCACCAATTTTATAAACTTTTAAAGTTTGTAAAGATTTTAAGAATGCAATTTTTTCTCCTCTATTTGATTTAGGTTTAGCAACATATAATAACTCTGAATAAGATTTTTTTGAATTTGAAAGACAAATTGAAAATATTTCAAAAAATTTAGCTGAACCAGTTAAAAATAAACCAGTATCTTCAATTAAACCAAGAGCACAATAAAAAAACATGTCTCTATCAAATAAATTTGAAAATAAATCATACAAAATTTGTGTTGTAGAAAAAGCATTTTTATTAATAAACAAATTTTCTTTTTTTATTTTTAATTTTATTTTTGTATCATGATGATCAAACACAAAAACATTGTTTTTTATAAAATTTAAATCCAAATTAGCAAATTGCTCTTCAATACCACCAAGTTGATGAAAATCATTTAAATCAAATAAAAAAAGATAATCATAATTAATAATTATTGGTTTACGAACAAAATCAACCCCATAATTTTTTGCAAAATCAGTTGTTTGTTCATTTATGTGAGAAGGCACAGCAACAACTGATTTAATTTTATTTTGATTTAAGATTTTGTTAAAAATTGCTGCTGAACAAAAAGCATCTAAATCAGCATGCTCATGAGTCAAGAGTAAAACTTTTTTATTTTTAAAAACTTTAAAATCAAATTTACTAGAAATCATAATTATATAAGTAGTTTAAGTTATTAATATAGTTAATTAAAAAAATAGAATTTTTATTTCGTATGTCTTGTCCTTGTTGCTTGTTTTAATTTAGTAACCGCATCCTTTCTA
Source organism: Candidatus Iainarchaeum sp. (assembly GCA_028691435.1). Taxonomy (GTDB): domain Archaea; phylum Iainarchaeota; class Iainarchaeia; order Iainarchaeales; family JAAZKV01; genus JABIDZ01. The sequence continues at coordinate 2,862 of JAQUZG010000027.1, read as the reverse complement.
ATAACATTAGCCAAATCTCTTTTTCGACGAAGTGCTTTAAGTTGTTTTGCTTTTTTTGAACGATATTCCATAATATTTAAAATAGATGACTCTTCCCATGCTTTTGATTTACGCGCATTAGGAAAGTTTGGTCGCGGTTCAAATTTTGATGCTAATTCATCAAAATCTTTTAAATGAACTCTTGAATCAGCTGCTAATCTAACACGGCGATTACTTAAAGAACTAGAATTAAGTGATAAATTATTATGTATCCCTTTTGCTCTTAAATAAGCATTACTTAATTTTTTTCTAGCAAGTATTTTTTTCTTTTCTCTTGTAATTTTTTGAGCTGCTAGTTCTAATTTCATAATATCAATACAAATAAAGTATTATTTAAATTTATCTAAAAAAAATAGAATGTGCCAATTTGGCACAATAATTAGAATTTACTTTTTAGATTTTGTTGCTTCTTCTTTAACAGGTTTTTTTTCTTCAATTTCTGCTCTTAAAGAATTTAATTTTGCAACAATTTTTTCTTCTTGTTTTTCAACTGTTTTTAGTTTTAAATCAAAAGTTTCTTTGTCATCTTCTAATTCTTTTTTCATTTCTTCAACTGATTTTTGAACCATTATGTTTCCAACAATTTTCATCACATTTTTTTCTTTTGTTTTTGAAAGTTCTTCTAAACTAGCATTGATTACTTCAATTTGAATTGAATAATGTTGTTTTTGTTGAAGTATGCCCCCAAGCATTTGTCTATTTTTTTCAAAATCCATTAACAAATTTTTTTTCATTTCATCATCCATATTAATTCCCCCAATTTTTTAATTCAAAAAATAAATTTAAAGGTTTTCTAATAGAATTCAGTGTTGCTCTTAATGCTGTTTTATCACTCGCATCTATTAAAAAATCTAAAATTTTATCTTTTTGCATAATTTTTAATTTACTTCTTAAATATTCTTCATTAATTTCTGGTTTTATTGATTTAAAAAAAATCAAAGCATCTGATTTTGAATCAAATTCAACTTTAATTTCTAATGAATACATCATAATCACATCAAATTATTAAATTGTAAAATTTTTTACAATTAATAAATTAAAAACAGCATATTTGTGTAATTTAAATTAATTTATATTTTAATTATTAGATGCAACTTGAATGTTGCACATAAATAATTTTCACAAACTTTTTTTAAAAGTTTAATCTACTTTTATTGTTTTTGCAATCGAATCTCTTTTTTTATAAAGAATTTTATGACCGCATGAAAAACATCTTACTATTCCATCATCAGTACTTTTTACTTCAGCACCACATTTTCCACAAACATATACCATTTTTACCACACTCTTTAAACTCAATTTATTCATCTAACACTTTTGAAACTTCATTTTCAATATCTGAATATGAATTTTCTTTTTCAGTTACTTTGATTAATTCAGCTGTGTCAGTTACAAATGTTTTTTGAGCAATTATTTTTTTTACTGTTTTACCAATTAATGTTTCAACAACATAAGCTCCACCAGTAAATTTTGCATTACATTTTGTACAATTGTATAATCCTGCTGATTCTCTTTTAATTCTATCAAATCCACAAAATGGACAAGGTGTTAATGAATTTTGTTTATCTTCAACTTTTAGCACTCTTTTTTTGATTCCAACACCATATCTAGAACCAAATCGTCCTGTCGATCTAACTTTTTTTGTTTTAACCATTTTATGCTCACCATCTATTTATTATCTATTTATATCTATAATATTTTTTAAAGAAAAGTCTTTTAAACCTTAAAATAATTAAAAAAAACAATAAAATTGGTTAATTTGGCAATTTAACCCAAATTAATCAATAATATCAAATTCATCAATTATAATTTAAGTTCTTTTCTTAATTTTTCTGTTGTTTTGAACCCTGTTTCAATCATATAATTTACTTCATCAACAGTAAATGATCCACCAACACCTTTTTGCATTGCTGACATATACCCGTCTTCAGTTGTACAAACTGAAAATCTTGCTTCACAAGCTTTTTCTTCAATATATGTTGGATCAATTAAAATTTTTCCACTAATTTTAACAAATGTTGTTAGAAGTGGTTTTCTAATTAATTTTATTTTTCCGTTGAATTCATGTTTGATTATATTATTTTCTTCATCAAGTTTTGGCATTAAACCATTTGAAAAAGTTATTAATGCTGCAATTGAACCAGCATCAAAAAGATTTCCATCCCCATTTAAAGCATAAAAATCTAAAAATCCATTCCATACTTTTTCATTTTCTTTTATGCATAAACTTTTGAAGTCAATAGATTTACTTTCTCTTATTCCTCTATCTACAACTCTTGCAAGTTCAACTTCATCATCACTTGGTCTTCCAGATTCATAATCAGGATTTGCTAATGGTAAATTTTCTGCACCTAGTGAAATTGAACCTTCATCTGGATTATCAGGGTAAGGTGTTCCAGGTAACATTTTTAGCCCTGCAATAACTTGTGTTTTTCCAAGAGTTACAATTGTTGACCCTTCAGAATTTTTACACATATCAGTAGTGAAAGATATTTTTCTCATTTCATCAAGTGCTCTTCCATCAAGTCTTTTTCCTTCTCTTGCTAATTCCTTAACTTTTATTATATCTAATTCTAACACTGATTCTCTCATTTTTTCACCTTCTTAATTGTTTTTGCTTTTGATGCTTTTTCTTTTACATCTTTTTTTGATTTTATTTCCTTTGTTTCTTTTGTTTTTGAATTACCTTCAAGTAGAGATGCATTTGAAATTTCATAATTTTGTTTTAATGCAGCTTTTTGAACTTCATAAACATCTTTACATCCTTTTATTCCAAGTTTTACAACGTCAGCCCATTCTTTTTTTGTTAATAATCCATCCATT
>JAQUZG010000026.1 GCA_028691435.1 Candidatus Iainarchaeum sp. | reverse complement strand
ACAACTTTCTCCACTTCCAACTCCAAAATATTCAATTCCATCAATCGCATCTAAATTCAAATTATCAATTTGTCCAGAGAAATTAGAGAACATTACATTATATGCTTGGCCCCCAATAGTTGTTGAATTAAAACTATCACTCGCCAAAGTAATCATTTTTCCATTTCCATTTAGTGTTCCTGAATAATTTGCAATTGGAAATATGCCACTATTTGATGCGCAGCTAAATGAATCAGTTAAAATGAAATTTTTAGTAGGATTTATTTTCATTATATTTAAATCATTACATGTCGCAAGAGAAATTGAAGTGTCAGTTGGAATTAAAACTTGAGCATTTTGATCAAGTTGTTGATCTGGAACAACTATTGAATAACCAAGTTGCATATATGTACAGTTTTCATCTTTTGTTGCTGGAGAAATTGGCAGCCATTCACCACCAGTCAAAGTACAAATAGCAACACCATTTGAATTTAGAATATTTGAATCATTTGGGAAATTAATTAAAATTTCTTTAAGATTGTGATTCAAAAGTACATCCGGAAGTTTGATTGTAGAATATTCATCTAAAGAAAGATAAAGAGAATCATAACCTGCAGGATCATTAGTTATATTTGCAATACTAAATTCAGTTGGTCTAAAATCTGAACAAGCAATAGATGAAGAAGAAACTGATTGAACCATTGGAATATATTTATCATTTTCATAATAAAGAGTTAAAGTAGAGGAAACATTTTTTCCCGAATTACATAAATAATCAAAATCCCCTTTTACTAAGAATAATTTAGATCCACTTAAAGAAAGCGAATTAGCAGACGAATAAGAAGTTAAAACTGTTTTGTCACCAAGTTTTGCTGAAATGGCAGTAATTTTTATTGTACCTTGTGAAATATTTTTTAAAGAAATTAAAAACCCAGCTTGTCCTAAAATATTCCCTATGTTTGAATCATAAATCACTTCTTCAACAACAAGTTCATTACCAACTTTTAGATTAAGTGTATTTGATTGATTAGATAAAGATGAAAAATCAACTATCCCGGGTAAAAGGAGAACAGCAAGAAGAGCAATAATTAGAATAACTGCAAGGATAACTAAATACTCTATTGTTCCTTGAGCAGAATTACCCAATTGAGTCTTTAGACAAGACAAATTTTTAATAAATTTCATATTACATATACACTAAGAAGATATAAAAATGTTTTCTTAAGAAAAATAATCAAATATCTTACAAATTAAAATTTATTTTTTATAAATTTTTCTTATGTCTTTTAGTTTAATGTTTGATTCCCAAATAATTGATGTGATTTGTGCAAAAGCTGTTCCTGCTGTTAAATTAGAATTTATTGAAAGGGTTGTAAAATAATCATCATATGCTTGCGCAATTTTATCTTGTAAGAAAAATTCATTTACTTTAAATTCATCAACTATTTTATCATAAAATCTAGGAAAATTAAATTTTATTAAATCAAAATTTTTTGTAAAGATTGAATAAATTTCATCTAATTCAGATAATGATTTTTTTGATATAGTATAATTGTTCAAATGAACAGAATTTGAAATTTTTATCAAGTTTGTTGCATTTGAAGATAATTCAAAAAGATTATTTGAAACACGAGAAAAATTAATTATTTGTTTTAGATTAAAGACTGACACATTTCTTTTTGAATAAATCATACAGGCAACTGATATTTTATCATGAAGATAATTTGAAAGTTCAGTTAGCCGATCTATTTTATTTAAATCAGATTTCCCATTAATTGACTTAAAGGCCTCATCAAAAAGTAATTGAACAACTAAAAAATAATCAGTTAATTCATTTTGAACTGCAATCAATAAATTATAATCACCAGCTGGAATCACTTCAAGATTTTTTGATTTTAGAAGAATTTCTTCTTCACTTGATTTTGATAATCGTTCAATCAAACCAGCAAATTGTTTTATACATAATAAAAAGATGATTGCACAAATAATTTTGAAAAGTGCTTGAGCATTAGCAATTTGAATTGCTTCTGTTCCACCTAAACTTATTACAAATGAAATAAAAAAAGAAATAAATGGTAAAAATATTAAAACTCCAATTAAATTGAATAAAACATGAGCAAATGCTGTTCGCTTTGCAAAAATATTCATCTTTGAAGAAACAAGTAACCCAGTTGTTGTTGTACCAATATCAGCCCCCAAGATCAATGGAAAAGCAACCCAAATATTGATTAGCCCATTTTGAGCAAGAACAATAATAATACCAGTTACAACTGAAGATGACTGAAAGATGTTTGTTAAAATAAAACCAACAATTATTGCAAGAGGAACAAATTCAAGAGTTGAGATTAGAGATAAAATTTCAGTATTTCCTTGTAAAGGAAGCATTGCATCTGACATTAAAGATAAACCAAAAAATACTAAACCAAAATAAAAAATTGGCTTACCTAAAATTTTAAATTTCCCACCAATCAAATCAACTGCAAACCCGATTAAAATAAAAAACGGGGCAAAAAAAGTAAGTTTGAATGCAACAAGTTGAGCAGTTATTGTTGTTCCAACATTCGCACCAAAAATAAGTCCAAGACTTGCATAAAAAGAAATTAAACCAGCATTAACTAAACTAATTGTAATTACTGTTGTTGCTGTAGATGATTGAAGAATTGAAGTCACAAAAGTCCCTGCTAAAAATCCACGCAAAGGAGTTTTTGTGGCAGATTCAATAATTTTTTTAAATTTCTTACCAGCAACTAAATTTATCTCACGACTAAATTGTTCTATCCCATAAAGAAATAAAATTAGGCCAGGAATTAAAGCAAAAATTATTGACCAATCTAAACCAAACAAAATTTCACCTACAAAATACTAATCAAATAATAGTAAAATTAGAATTTAGTAGAATATAAAAGTTACTTTTAAAAAAATTAAATTAGATAAATAGAGTTTATTGAATAGAAAAAATTCAAAAATAAAATTAATATTCTAAAAATAAAAATTTAAGATAATTTAAATTTGTTTAAATGAGTAAAAAATAGTTAAATTATCGTCAATTTATAAAAAAAAGAGAAAAGAATAAAAACAAATCATACTAAAATATGTAATGATTAAAGGACTTATTTTTGACTTACGAGGAGTCATTGTTTTTAATAACAACGAACAACAAATAAAAGACTTTGCAAAGGAATTAAATATTGATTTAGAAAAAGTTAGAAAAATGGAAGAAGATAATGAAAAGAAAATGATAATTGGAAAATTATCAGTTAAAGAATTATGTTCTGCAATTAGAGGAACTTTTAAGATTGATAAAGATAGTGATGAATTAGTTTTAATTTGGGACAAAAATTATGAGAAAAATACAATAATAAATAAAGAATTATTGATTAAGATAAGAGAAATTAAACAAAAATATAGTGTTGGACTTATTTCTGAAATTTTTGATACAACTGCAAGAATTCATCAAAAACAAGGAATTTATCAAAACTTTAAACCAGTTGTTTTATCATGTAGATCTGGAACAAACAAATTTGAAGAAAAAATGTTTAAAAAAGCAATAAACGATATTGGATTTAAACCAAGTGAATGTTTATACATTGATGATGATGAGAAACATTTGGCAACAGCAAAAGAAATGAAAATGAACATAATTAAATTTAAAGACAATCAACAATTGTTTAAAGAATTAAAGAAATTAAAAATAATTAAATAACTAGTTTTTGCCAAGTAAGATTTTATGAATGGCATTTATCTTTCTTCTATATGCAAGTAATTTAGAAAATGAATATCCTTCTTCAGCTAATCCCTTCAAAGTTTCTTTTTCAGCAGATAAAAATTTATTAGCAGCAGCTTGTCTAACTGTTGAAGAAACCGATGATTTAGGCAAAGGTTTAGATTGCATACAAATATTACAATTAATTAAATAAAAACTTTTCGCTAAATTTTAGTTAACTAAAATAGTTAAATTACAAAAAGATTTATATTCTACTAAACAATATATAATTTGATAAAATGGAAAAAAATAGATTAAAAAATACTAAAAAAATGTTAACACCTAGTCAAAGAAAGGTGGCAGAAGCAAGAAGAAGATTAACAAGGGCGGTTGGGATTACAACATTAACTGCAGTAACATTAATGGGTGAAGGAAAATTAACGGCTAGAAGAACGGTCCCGCAAGAAACTAGACAAATAACTATGGCTGATGAAATTGCAAATAGTATTAATCAAAGTGAAATAGGAAATAATTATCAGTCTGCAATGAGCATGGTTAATGTTATTCAAAAAGCAGTAAAAGTAAGTCCAAAAGGACAAAAGCAAATGATGGTAAGCGCAATTAGTGAGTTTAATAGAGGAGTTGGCAAATTAAATTTAAATAAAATGAGTGATAACTAATTAACAAAATTAAAAGTTCAAACACTTAGATTTATTAGAACAGCTAAAGAACAAGGATTAAATCCAATAAGAGCAGAATTATTTCTTAAAGAAATTAATAGAAGAATAAGGTAAAAAAATGAACCCAGAAGAAACAAAAAAACATGTAATGGCCCAATTAGAACACTTAGCTAAACAATATAATGTAAATGGTGGGACAGATAATGTTATTTCAAAAAAAGGCAGATTGCTTCTTGAGAGAGCAAATTTAATTTTTCAAACACCAAATGTAGCTAAAGAAGATTTTATCCTTGCAAGAAAATTAAGAATTGCTGCAGTTGATGAATTAAAATTTGAAAATTTTAGAGATGTACAAGGAAAAGTATTAGATAAAACAAAATTAAAAGAAAAATTTAGAAAAACTATTGGAATTGAATTTGGAAGTTATTTTAAAAATTTAAAAGAATCACCAAAAAACAGAAGAAAAAGAGAACAAAGAGAAAAAGCAAAACCTCAAATAAAACAAATGCGATTAAAAGAAAGAAATAGTGCACATAGAGATTCACCAGTAATCGGAAAAGTAAATCCACAAAAATTAAGTGCATTAGAATTATGGCGTCTAATTCAAACAAATCATTCACAAAAACAACAATTAATTGCTGAAAAAAATAGACGTTTGGTAAAATTAAAAAATAGAAAAATGAGGTGAAAAAATGGATGAGATAGTAAGACTTATTACACCAAAAGAAACAAATGAAATACTTGACGAATTAAATAAATTATACCTACTTGAATCATATGCCCAATTTAATTATAATCAACAAGCTATGAGATTTGATGGAAAAATTGTGATTATACTAAATGATTTAGAAAAAAAGGAAGCAAAACATAAATTTTATTTATCAACTTTGTTATTAAATGCTAATCAAAAAATAGGAGATTTAACTGAAGAAGAAATGAGAAATGTGCCAAGAAAAAATTTAGATGATTCAATAAAGATGGACTTACTTAGTGAAGACCAAGCAATTGATTTATATGAAATAGCAATAAAAAAAAGTAAAAGCGAAAATATGAAAAAATTTTTAAACGGAATAAAAAACGAAGAAATTCAACATTTTCAAACATTAAAAAATTATATAGACCAGATTGAAAATTAGTTTTTAGATTTTAAAATCATTTTAACAAATGGAATCAAAAGATAGACTAAACCAGAATAATCAAAATCTAAAATAGAAAATACACATGCAATTAACGGAATTAAAAAAGAAATTCAAATTGAACAATAAAAAAGAAAAATTTATATAATCTGATTTAATTATAATCTTATGAAAAAATTATCTTTTCCTGATATTATACAGACTTTTGCATATGATTGTGGGGCCAATGCACTTGAGAGTGTATTAACTTATTATGGAATTAAAGAAATTTATGAAGATCAATTATTAAGATGTGCAAAAACAAATGATCATGTTGGAACAAAAATAGATGGAGTAATTAGAACTTTAAAAAAATATAAACTAGAATATGTTTCAAAAAGTATGACAATTAATGAGTTAAAAGAGTATATTGATAGAAAAATTCCAGTTATGCTTCTTTTACAGGCTTGGCGAAAAGAAAACGGGAAATACATTGAACATCAAAATTATAGCAAAGAATATAATAAATCACATTGGGTTGTCGCAATTGGATACACTAAAAACAGAATTTTATTTGAAGACCCGGCAACAATTGATACAATGTATTTACCAAACAAAGAATTAATGCAAAGATGGCATGCTAGAGAGGGAAGAAAACATTTTCTTAATCATGGAATTGCAGTGATTGGAAAACCTAAATTTAATCCAAATAAAATTGAATATATGGATTAACTAGTCTAAAAGATTAAATTTCTAGAAAGGCTTTTATATAAAAAAATAATTACTCATGTATGAACAAATTTAAATTAAAAGATTTATTTTTGCACGAAACAAAAAAACATAGTCTTGCTAAATTTTGTCTTTTATTACTTATTGTTTTTGGGTATTTTTTATTTGTGTCTTATAGTTATGGATTAGTTAATGGTTTTTTTGTGACTATACTTACTTGGTCATTTTTTGTTTTTTGTACACCTATTGCAGATGCAGGATTTTTAATTGATTTTCCAATTAGATTGCTTTTTGGAATAAGAATGATTTATACTGAAATTTTTATTTGGTTAGTTGCTTTGTTTGTAAATGTTTATGCGATTTTATTTAATTCTGAAATTTATTCAAAAACTATTTTACTTAATTTGTTTAATCATATTTTAATGACCCCTATTCCATTTTGGGGAATTATAATTATTTCGGGAATTGGCACATTTATGTCAATTTATTTTGGAGACGAATTGATGGATATAAGTAGTCACAATAAAAGAGAAAAATACCATAAACATTTGTTTAATTATCAATTAATTTTATTTGTGTTTGTGATCATTGTTAGTGTTTTGTTATATTATTATTTGATTGAAACACTTGGAATACAAATACCAATTTAATTATACATAATTATAGGAAAGATTAAATACTAAAAAAGAACAATATGATTTAGTTGTGATAAAATGAAAAGAAATCAGTTAAGAGATGATAGATATTGGAGCGGGTATGAAGTCACTCGTGAAATGATTGATAGAAGATTAAACGCAATTGAAACTACACAAGGAAAACTCAATTATTTAAAAAGTTTGGTTGGTTTTTTTGAAAAAAGAAAAAAAGGAATTAGTGGAAAACTAATTAATTATTCAAGAAGTAATACTGCAAATACTCAGATTAAACAAGGTGGAGATTTTGACAATTATACTTTAACAAATAAGAATCCATTAAATATATTCAATAGAATTGGAAGAAGACTTGACACACCAACAAATAGATTAGTACCATCAGAAAGAAGAATGGTTATTTTGGCTAAAAAAATGATTGCACAGTTAGAAAAAGAACAAAAAGTTAAACCTAAAGTTGTTAAAAAGAAAATAAAATCAGGCGCAGCTTTACAAGAAAAAAAGCGAGCTATTAAAGAAAAGAAATATTCTGAAGCTCATGAAAGATTAAATCAATTTAGAAGTGAATTTATTAAAAATAGAACACCCCTTGAAGAACAAAGAAAAATTTTAGCTGACAGAATAAGTGGGGCTAATAGTAATGAATTAAATAATCAAATAATACAGGAAATAAATGAAATAAAAAAATTACAAGCAAAAGTAATGATTGTTGGAGAAAATAATTTAAGTAGTTTATTAAATCAAGCAAGTAAAGAAAAAAATCCACTTATAAGAAAAAAAATAATTCAAAAAGCTAGACAACAAGCAAAAAAAGAAAAAAAGGAATTACCGCTTGAAACAATTATGATTGAAAAATATGGAGAATTAAATAGAAAAGAAATTCCATCAATAAGAGAATATGTTGCTGCTTTGAAAAAAGGCGATTTAATAAGTGCAATTGATGCGTTAAGACAAACAAGTTTAAAACATAGAGAAGGAGAAAGCCTTGTAAGAAAATTTGGAGCTAGATTAAATCCTAGAGAAAAAATAGAGATATTTGAAAAATTAGGACTAAGTACACAAGCAAAAAAAATGAGAACAAATTTAATTAGAAAAGCAAGAAGTATGGAAAAAAATGCAAGTGGAATGAGAGATTTAATAAAAGCAAGAGCAATTAGAAGAAATATACATAAATAAGTGAGGAAAATGAAACAAGCAGAGTTATACCCAGGAATTGAAAAAAGAGCAAGATTAAATAGAGCACGAAAAGAAAGAAACGCACAAAAGCCAATTGTTAAACCAAAAACAAGGGGCCCAGTTGCAAAAGTAATTAAGACAGTAACTGGAAAAATTAAAGCTAGTCAAATAACTAATCGAAAAGGAGTTTATGCAATTAATCAAGGGTTAAGAAGAGAAATCGCATTAACAAGAAACAGAGTAGTGTCTAGAACACCTGCCCACAGAACAACACCAAAGACACCAACAAGAATTAGAAGAAGATAAATTAATTTATTCTGGTGATAATTAATTCACCATCTTTATTTTGTTCAGTATTTATTTGTTCAATTTTGTAATTGTGACCATCAAGAGAAATTAATTCTTTTTTTAAAAAAATATCAATAAATTGTTTACGATGGGTAAATGATAGGTCAGTAACTAATTTACCATTTTTTCTTAAACATGAAAGCATTTGAAAAATATAAATTGGTGAATTTGGAACAGTTTTTAGTCCTTTATGAGAATAGATTAAATCAACTGAATTTGATTTAAAATATCTATTAAAATCAGAAACTGTGCCATGAATAAAATTTACTTTTTCACGATCGGATAAAAACCATTCTTTGTAAAGTAAATCAGCAAAACCATAAAACTTTGCCCCAAGTAATTCTTTTCTTTGAGAAAGACTTGCTAATGCCGTACCCATACCACAACCAAAATCAACAACAACTGGTGATTTAGTTGATTTAAAAGAATTAGATATATGATCAACTAAATTAAATTTAAGATTTGCTTGAACTTGTGAAAGATTTGAGTGCTCAAACCCCCAAAATTGATTTGGTGAATATTGTCTTACTGTATGTCTTCCAAGAATAGTTTTTCTTGAAACTTCTGTTCTAAAAACAGTTAAAGGATTAGTAGACACCCTTAGAACTTTTCTAAGAAGATTAGATTTAATGTTTTTATTTTGCATATAATAAAATGAATTGTCTAATTAAAAAACATTCTTTTAAAATCACACTTAATTTAGGACAATAGATTATTAAATTTTAAAAATAATATACAATTATGATTAATCAACAAACTAATCCGAGATTACCTACTTTAAAACAAATTGATTTACTTGTTTTTCCTTTTTGGTCAGAATATGAATTTACCCACAAACATGGTATGGAGAAATTAATAAAATGGAAAAATGAAATTATAAAAGCTGGGAAAAGAAAAGATACGTTTTTTGTTATTTATTTAGATGGAAAAATGATTAAAAAAAATGAAATGAGTAGACTGCAAAAAGAATTTTTTGATATTCTTGAAAAAAATCTACCAAAACAATATTCTTTTTTAGCACAAGCTGAATTAAATTCAGAAACTGATAAAAGGAAAAATGCAGGAAGAATTGCTAACCAAATTGCAAAAGCATTTTCCTTTAGTGGAACTGTCTTATTTAGAGCATATGGTGTACACGCAAGACAATGTGTTAGTGAATATGGTGGAGAAATGCAACGACAAATTTCATTCTTTTTAAAAAAGAAATTTGGAATTGAAACAGTCATTAAGGAATTAAATGCACACAGTATAAAACACCCCACTGATTATTTAATTGAATTAATTAGAGTTAAACAAAATAGAAAAAATGCTAAACCTCGAAATATTAAAACACTTTTGGAAGCAATTAGAAAAGGTCAAAGAAAATAAATCAAAAT
>JAQUZG010000025.1 GCA_028691435.1 Candidatus Iainarchaeum sp. | reverse complement strand
ATTTCAAAAACACTATGTTGGATTTAGAACAGGAAAAATGTTAAAAAGATTGCCAATTTAACACACATAATAATTATTTGTTACAATTAATTTATATTATTTTCTTTAATTTTTCAGTTAACCCATATAAAATTAAAAAAATCAATGTTAAAAAGGTTAATTATTTCAAAGATTCACTGAATCATATTAGATTTTCACAAGAATTTTTTTCAAAACCAATTATTTCTTTTTTATAATATTTGTTATCCCAAAGCCTAAAGATTATTATTGAATCTTGAGTTTTATCAATAATTTCATTAATTTTTAATTTAAATTCACTAAAATTTGATTCAGTTATTTCTCCTTCAAAAACTGAATTTTGGATGTGATTAAGATATTTTCTACACAATTTTAATATTTTAGTAGTTCTTTCAACATTTATATCATACACTAAAATTAAATACATAATTACCAATAAATTCTAAATCCTTTATAATCTTTTTCATTCAATAAATGCTTGATTAATTTATAACCTTCTAGTTTTAACATTTGTTGATAAGACACATTTCTATTTAATCCAGGGTATTTTAAAGTCGTTTTCATTTTTTTATCATATTCTTTTACAAAAATATCTCGCCCCTCTTTATTTAAATAACAAAAATCTAAATTTTTATCAAAATGCTTTTCATTTAACATTTTTTGATTCACTAAAGTAAAAATAATTCTATCTACAATTAATGGTTTAAAAATATCTGCAATATCTAAATTTAATGAATATCTTCGTTCAAATGGTTCATGCAAATAACTAATACAGGGGTTTAATTGGGTTTTTAGTAATTCAGATAAACAACTAGTGTATAATAAAGAATTTCCAAAACTAATTAAACAATTAATAAAATTATCGGGCGCTCGTTTAACTCTTTTAACAAATGTGTAATTTTCATCTTTTAAAATTTTATTAAAACAAGTATAATAAAGTTTTTTGGCATTAGCTTCATTTCCAAGAATTTCAAAAATTGATTTAGCAGAGTTTATTTCAAATTGATTAATTTTTTCAGATTCTTCTTTTAATTCATATTGCATCAAGGTTTTTCGCATATTATGTATTGATGAATTTACAATTTCTTTTGCTAAGAATAATCTTTGATCAAGATTATCATAATGTTTGACTTGTTCAACTAAAATTCGCCCAGATAAATTTTGTTCTTTTGGAGCAAACATCCCTGAATAAAATCCATAATAATTATAAAAATAAATTGGAATACTCATTTTTGATAAAAAAATTAATAATTTTGAATTAATTGAAATTTCCCCAAAAGCATAAATTGAATCAATATTTTTTATAGGAAAATGTTTTTTTATAGCAATATTTTGAAAAAGTAAAGACTCATCTTTTTTTGACAACTCCCCACTTGAAGTAATGTATAAATCTATATTTAACACCAACAATAATAAAAAAATGAACACCCTTTACATTGTTTTTTACTAATTTTCTTTTCAGGAACCATTTTTTGATTAGTAAAATAATCTGATAGTTCATTGATTAAAGAATTAATCTTTAAATAATTTTCATCATCTAATTCCAAAACATACTCATTACCATAAGTTAAATCCTTTAATTTACCTATTTTAATAATATTTTTTTGTTTCAATAAATACAAATAATATAATAATTGTAATTTTGTGCCTTCTAAGTTTGAAGAACTTTTCTTAAATTCTATTACTTCATCACCTTTAATTTTATCAATCTTAATCTCATCAAATATTAATTCATCACTACCTTTCTCAATATGATTTAATTTACCAATTTTAGTTAACTCGTTTTCAAAATTAATTCCATAAAAATACAAATAGGCTTGTCGCTTACAATGGCAATAATTTTTTATTAGTGTCCCAGTTAGTTTCATTTAAATAACCCAACTTTCATTTTCAGATTTTAATAATTCTTTAAATTTGAATACATTCAAATATTTAAAAACATTATTTTCAACTAAATATTTAGATTCGATTTCAGAAAAAAAATTATCTTTTAAAATAAAATTGATGTCATTTACTTTTTTTAATATATAATCATTATTTTCTAAAAACCTAGTTATCTCATTTTTTTCATCATCTGAAAAAATTTGAATTTTTGATGAATTTAATGCAATTATTTTATTCATTGTTTTTTTAAGTGGCTTAAATTCTAAACCGTGTTTACCCTCTAAAAAATCAAATATACTCAGCATATCTTTAAATTTATTATTTTTTATAAATTCATCTATCTCATGATTATTAAAAAGTAATGAATTTTTAATAAAAGTAATTGAATATGTTTTTTCAATTAAATTTAATTCATTTAATTTATCATAATTTAAATTTATGATTTCTGTTGGATAGCAATAAGAAATTGCACCAATTTGATCTTTTTTTATCTTTTCAAAATATAATTTATAATAATTTGTAAAATCTTTTTTATTAAGAATTTCTTTTTTTTCATCAATTGAATTTAATAAATCATATCTTTGATCTTTACCATAAATTAATTTTGAAGTATTTTTATAATTAAATATGATTAGTTTTGATCCATTTTTCTTACACTCCCTATTTATCCTACCCGAAACTTGTTCTATTGAATCAATGATTGTATCATCCCTAAAACCAACATCAAAATCTAAATCAACCCCAGCTTCAATCGATTGCGTTGAAACTAAAATTATTTTTTTATCATTATCTTTTATATATTTAATAATATTTAATTTTGATTCTTTATCAACAAATGAATTTAATAAAAAAATATTAAAATCTTTAAAATCAATGTTTGATTTTAGTGATTCAAATAATAAAATTGAATTTTTTATTGTATTAAACACAATTAAAAATTTATTTTTTAACTTAAAATCAATATTTATTTTTGTATTAAAATAATTTAAAATATTATTTTCATCTAATTGATTAGTCTCAAAAATTATTTCATTTCTTCTAAATACTTTATGATTAAAATAATCTGAATAATTATCAATTAAATTTAAACTTATATTCTTATTTAAATAATCATTAATATCCGGTAATGTCGCACTCATTATAATAAAATAAATGTTATACTGATTTGCAATAGTATCTAAAATAGTATAAAATGTATCTAAATATTCTGCTTTAATTGTTTGAATTTCATCAATCACAACTATTGAATTAGCAAAATTTGCAAATTTATACTTATTTTGTTTTTTTGTTTTAAATAACATATTAAAAAAATTCACACTTGAAAGTATATTTATCGGATTATTAATAAAATCCATATTTAATGTAATTTCCATTAATTCAAATAAATTATTATCATATTTTTCTTCAGAATAATCATCCAACCTATTTAGATCAATAGAATCATAAGCAATTTTTGAAATTAAATTTGAATAAATTTTATCATTATCAAAAAATGTTTTATTTATTACTGAAAAATTTTGTTCAATAATGTTAACAAATGGAAAAACATAATTTAATCGATTAATTGATTGATCGAATTTTAAAATATCTAAAGCTAATTTTAATGAAATATTTGTTTTTCCACCACCGGTTGGAACATTTAACATGAATATTTTTTTATTTTTTGAATTTAATAATTTATTAGATGCTTGGATAAGCAAATTATTCCTTAATTCATTAATAGTATTTAATTTAGAAATGTTATTAACAAAACCCCTATTTTTTTTATTATAATTTATTTTATAAAAATTTTCTTCCATTATTTTAAATAACTCATTATTTATCTTATTTATTTTAATTTCATTGATGTTTTTACTAGATTGAAAACAAAAAGTACTATAATAATCAGACAAAACTAAACAAGAATAAAAAAATTTAATTTGAAAAAAAAGATTTTGAAAAAAAATTTCTGAAAAACAATTTGATTTTAACATCAATTTATTTAAATTATTTAAATCAAAGTTTAATTTTAAAATAGAATAAATTTGTTTAACTATTTCTTTATAATTAATTGTTTTAATATTATTCTCAATATCTCGAAAACTTTTAATTTTACTGAGTGAAGAATGATGTAATCTAGCAGAATAAATAAAACACAATAAAAATGCAGCATATCGTTCATTATCTGAAACGGTGTCTTTAGAATAATTTGTCAAACAACTAAGTTTCTCCCAAAACAAAGTAATTAAAACAATTTCACTATATTCCGCATGTGTACTTTTAACAGATTTTTTTGATTTACCATTAAAATACATTTGTGCATAAGGATTTACTTTACCAATATCATGTAAAAAGATTATTGTTAAAATATCTTGAAAAAAAATTGATTTATCAACACTAGGAAAATTTAATAACATTTTTTCAAAAATTGGTAATAAATCCCTCTCATTAACAAATTTGATAAAAAAATTAACTGTTAAATCAGAGTGATTATATAAAGATTCATAATTTTTATCAATCCTGTGTCCTGAAACAAAGTTTTTTAATTCATTAAAATATAATGAATTAACTCTAGTTTTGTAAATTTCTAATAACTCCATAATCAAAAAAGAAATACTTCTCCCCATTTAATTTTATTAAATTTAACTTATTTTTGAATTTAATTGAATCTCTTAATTGCAAGTCTTTTAAAAAATAAAAAACTTCAATAAATTTAGTTTTTAATTTCATATCTGAAAAATCAATATCATAACTAAATGAATCTAAAACTCCATTACTTACTTCCTCAGACAAATCTTTTCTATAGTCGATAAATTTACTTGGAATGATTGATTTTAAGTTCATTGAAGATTCACATGATTCAACAAATTTTTCTGAAAAATCAAATATTTCAATATTAGTTATTTCTGCAAAAAATTCATTCTTTCCTAAATATATTGGAAAAGTAGATTTAACTTGATTTGAATCAAATGCTGATAAAAGTGTTTTATCAATTTCATTTATATCATCTAAAATTAATAAGATTTCATAATTTGGATTTAAAAGTAATTCTTCACTAATAATCATATTTGGGGAAACATCTTTACTATTATTTGCAAAACTATTTAATGAGTTATATTTTATTAAATATCTTTTTGGAAAATCAGTTAGAACTATGGATATTGGAATATGATTTAATTTTTCATAATATTCAGGCAATCCACTATCATAATCTTGAAATCCTTTAAGACCAATAATTGCTCCAAGTATTCCAAGAAGTGTTGTTCTTGGAGGAATAGAATAAGTTTTTTTTAAATGATTTGGACTAGTGAAAGGGAATTTAAAATGCCCAAATTTACCACTTAAAGAAAACTTTAATATTTTTTTCATTTATTCCACCACATCAATTTTGCCTTTTTTATAAATTATTTGAATTTTATTTTCAGATTCTTTTGAAAAATCTGTTTTTAATGAATATTCTTCTTTTTCTAATCCATTGAAACCATAATTTTTTAAATATTCTTTTAAATTTTTTATATTTAGTTCTACTTTACCATTTAATTTTATTATTTCTAAAAACTCATCTAAATTATTTAAAATAATATTGTTTTTGTTGTTTAACCAAATTAAACAAATTGATTCACATCCAAATTTTGTGCAGGATGTTATGGGATCAACTGAATTTAATAATGCTTCTTTTAAAACAACTAAATCATTTTTTGAAAAATCTGTTAAGTTAGCATTATTAGAATTAACTGAGATATTATAAACATAATATACTTCATCAGCTCGTGTTTCGTTACCAATTGTTGTTTGGGCAGAATCTTTACTTTTTTCATTTGGATTCTTATATGGGCTTAAAATTTGAGAACAATAAATATTTGAATCATTTAATTTATTTAATCCATAACTTATCTGAACTGGACCAGTTAATGAAATATTAGAATTAACAGAAAAAACGATTCCAAATAATCGAATGTCAATAAATTCTTTTAATTTTTGTAATAATTCATGATCTTTTCCAATAGGAACTTCTTGTAATCCAGTTTTTTTAGAAAAGTTTTCTTCTAATGTTAAATAAGATAAAATATGATCTTTTTTATTTTCTTTAACTATTCTTTCTCGTCTAACAAAAACAGGTTTATCCTTAAATGTTGCAAGATATTCCCTAATACAATATTTTAATGCTTTATCTGTTGCAAATATCCTTCCATCAGGAAGTGTTCTTGGATTTCCATCAAATCCTGCATTAAAATTACCATTTCTTGCTTTTACCACTAATAATCCATTATAGCTTTTGTCAATTATTTCATTTTTATCCATTAATTTCACACTCCACCATATTTTTTGTTTTAGATAACCAAAAATTTGAATAAACTCCAATAAAAATAGGAATTAAATTATTTTTTACTTTCTTATCTTCAAAATCATAACTAAAAAATAAATAATTAAATTTATCCCACATTTTTTGATTTACTTTTAAATCTCGCACATATTTTTCAGTTAATAATAATAATTGTTTTTTCAACTGATCAGTTGTTGAAGCTGAAATTAAATAATTATTAATTACTTCAAGTTTATTTTTTGAAGATTTACTTTCTCCAACCAAATGATTTAACAAAACTCCCACATAATAATATGCTTCAAAATCTGATTCAATCTGACTAATTTCTTCATTCTCTTTAAATAACTCTAGTTTTTTCTCGATTTTTTTAACTTCATTTGATTTCATAAAATCCCCCTTTTCATATTTCATTGATAATAATAACAATCTTTTCATATTATTTACACTTAAATACATTTCAATAATTTTACCATTTTTAATTATTTCATTTAATATTTTATTTATAATTGGTAAAAATCTAAAATTCAAAAAATTATTATCATTTTTAAATATTTGATTAATAATAGATATTGAGTTTTCTTTTAAAATTTGATTTAAAAATGAATTTTCTTTTATTTCAGGTTTAAAAAAAGAAAATTGTTTCTCTTCTAATTTTGACTCATCTTTATTTCTCCAAAATAAAAAAGAAATATCAAATAAAAGTTCAAATTTATCATGTAAAATATTAGATTGATTTATTTCAATAAGTTCGTTTTTTAGTTCAAAGGTATTTAATTTCAAGTCATATATTTGTTTATTTATTAATTCATTTATATTAAAATTAAAATTTGTAATATTTTCAAATTGATAACCATCAAAATTAGAAATTAACAAATAATTAAAAGGAAAATTATAATTATTAGAAAAAATTTTTTTTAATTTACTCAATAAAGATAAATCTGAAAAACAAATATTATAATTATTAGTATTTTCTATAGTGCCCATTGGCAATGGTAAAATATTTCTTAATCTAGCATTATTTAAAACTGATTTAAATTTTTCTATCTTTTCATAATCTTTTGTATTAATTTTATTTATATCTTCAGTTTGGAAAATTATTTTTTTTAAACCAACCTTAGAATAAAGTATACTATGTTTACTAGATTGTTCAGAATTAAAGGTATCAATATTAAAATTTTGAAAAGCATCAGTAGTTTTTCCACTTTGTAACTCCATAAATTCTGTCCAAAATAAAATAAATTTTTCAATAAATTTATCTGATTCGGGAATTAAAATAATTTTTGATAAATTAAATGAAATATCAGGATATTTTTTATTTTTACTAAAAATTTCATTGATAAACAAATTATTTATATAATTCTCAAGAACAATACTTACATCAATATGATCTTCAATTAATTTTGAATATTTTGTTTTCTTTTTTAATTGTAAAACGTCAATAACATTTTGAATTACAGTTAAATCATTTAACTTAAATAATTTAATTGATGTTATTCCATCTTTTGAAAAATCATAATGTAACAATGAACATGTTGCTAATGATTGTTTCCCACCAAAACTATACCTATTAAAATTTTTTCCAAATTTAACAATCCCACGAAATATATTAAAATCAAAAATTAATTTTTTTTGAATGTTTGTTAAAGAATTAGTTTCAATAATGCTTTTAGTATCACATTGAAAAATATTTTTTATATTATGATTCTTATCAAATACAACAATAACATAATTATTATTTTTATTTGAACTAGAACCCATATTCATCTGAGCATCCAATATTTCATCAGGAATTTTTAGAATTGCTTCAATCATTTAGTTTCACCTTTCTTTTTTGAGTTCATGAAACCAAACCCAAATGTGTTTCTTTCTCCAAATCCTAAATCATAACATAATTCAAATACTTTTTTTTGATTTTCATTTAATTTTTCAAATTTAAATTTGTATCGTTTACCAATTACATTGAAATAATTATTGTTTTTATTTTCAATAAAATTTAGTTTTATTGCTTTTTCATCAGAAGCTGGTTCAATAATCACCCCTTTAAATAAATCAATCTGTTCAATTTCTCCTTTAAATTGTTTATATTTTTTAAATAAATTTGAAGATAATTGCTTCACAAATTTTTCAGAATCTGATTCATAAGTAATTGCTTTTGAAACTAATTTATCACTTTCTTTAATTGGAGAATTCAAATTTATCAAATTCATTGATTCAAAATAATCAATTTCATCTAAATTAATTTTTCCAATTGGTTTTTTCCCAATTAGTTCAAAAGAATATTCTCCTAAATTTATTTTTTCATTTAAATCTATTTTTGAAATTAATGAAACCATAAACATTTCATCAGGCGATGAAATAATTAATTTATAAAATTCATTTTGAATAATTTTTTGATTTTTTATTGGAAACAGATTACTAAAACAAAATAATTTAAAATTGTTTAAATCATGTAAATTAGAATATTCAGTATCTTTTAATTTATTGTAAATCCACCCATTTACAGAAGTATAAAATTTTGAATTATTTTCAATGTTTTGAACTGTTGTTGCATTAGATTTTAAATTTAATATTAATCTCATATTTAATTTTTTATTAATTAAGTTTAAAAAGCTTTTCTATTTTTTAATTAATTCATCTATTTTTAAATAGACAGATTATTCTTAAGTTATTTTAAAATTAGATTGATATAAATTTACATAAAAATAAAGTTTAAAAATATTACTAGTTTAATTCTTCTTTTATTGCTCTTATTAGCATTCCTTCTTGGCCTGATTTTTTTAGTTCTTCTATGAATAGACTAGGATTGTTTTTCCAGTTGATTATTTGGTTAATTTCTTTTGTTATTGTTTCTATTGCTGTTTTTTTTGGTTGTAAGTTGTTGTAGTGTGAGTTTATTGTTCCATTGTTGATATTTGGTCTTAGTCCGATATATGCTAATGCTATTTTTATTTTTTCTTCGTGAGTATTTTCTAAAACTGATAATGCTTTTTTGTATAGTGCTAGTTGTTGACGGTGTTTTGATCCGCTATCTTCGTTTCGGTTTGTTTTCCAGTCCATTATTAGTAGTTCGTCATTTTTTTTGTATACTGCGTCAATAAATCCAGTAAATTCTATATCAAATTCTGTTTTTGTTATTTTGGTTAGTGGCATTTTTATTTCGTATTCTGCTTTAATTAGTTTGTATCCTTCTTTTTCAATATCATTTATTATTTGCATTGCGTTTTCGTAGAATGGTTTTTCTTCAGATGTTATTTCTTGTGGGTTTCCTTTCAAATATTCTTCTATTTTTTTATGTACGGTTAGTCCTGTGTTTATTGCGCTTCCAAAATCGTTTAGTTTGATTATTTTTTTTGTTAGGAATTCGTATGCGTCTTTTTGTACGGTTGAGAATGAAATTGTTTTCATGTTTTTGAAATAATCTTTTATGTATGCTTCTAGCCATTTTTTGTTTGTTTCTAATAGTTGTTTTGCTTTGTCATATTCTTTGTTTATGAAAAGGTTGTATGCTAGTTTTTGTTTTTCAATGAATTTTTCTTCTAAGTTTACTTCTGAATTAATATCTTCTATTTCTGAGTGGGTGCCATAGTAGTCTATTGCCTTCTTAGTTATTATGTATAATTCTTTTTTTGCTCTTGTCATTGCAACAAAATCACTTCGTAAATCTTCATCTTCAAGTTCTTCTTTTTCATAATCACTTAAAATATTTTTTAAAATGCCTTCTGTAATAGCATCTTGAAAACTAGTTAAATCACGAGATTTAGAAGGCAAATAAATAACCTTCTCATACTGTAATC
>JAQUZG010000024.1 GCA_028691435.1 Candidatus Iainarchaeum sp. | reverse complement strand
GAAGAAAAAACCCTGGAATAAATGTTGTATCACGTTTAGTTCATACTTTAATTGAACTAGATAAAGAAAAGGGCGGAAAAGTTGTTAAACAACTTGAAAAAGATTTTGAAGAAAAAAAAGAAAGTGCATTTGAATCTCATGAATTTACAAAAGGAATTTTAATGACTGATGTTGTTAAAAGTGTTGGTGGAGAAGTTGTTTGTTTACCTCAAAAATTAAAAGAAGAAACAATATTTGGTTATACTATAATTGATTCACTTAAAGCCATACTTGATGTGCCAGTTCACGAATATATGTTAATGTATGGAAAAACTCCAAACAGACTTCTTATTTTTAAATCTGTAGAAACTGGAAGAAGTCCAATGATTGCTGTAAAAATTGGAAGATTTAGTACAGACATGAAACCCAGTGCAATTATTTTAAACGGAGATTTTAAAGATAAAGCAGTTGATCCAATTGCAATTAAAATTGCTGAAAGTGAAAAAATCCCATTAATTACTGCAAGTATGCCAACTGCTGATATTGTAAAAGCACTTGAAAAATTCGAAAAATAAAATATTAACAATTTTTAAATTTTAATCAAAAATTCATTTTTTTAATTTTTCATCAATTTTCATACAAAAAGTATAACGATATTTTTGTTCACCATTATCATCTTGGCCAATTAATTTTTTTGATCTTTTTATTTGACAATTATATAGTTTTGCAATAAATGAAGAAATTTTAATTGCTGATTTTTTTGACCCAACCCAAAGATCATACCCTGTTTTTAATTTAATTATTTTTGAAGTATCACTAAGAGAGTCATTTGATTTATCTTTTTTAAGTATATCTAAAGCCATTTTAAAAATTTCTTCTCTATCGTTTTTATCATTTGCTCTTAATTGAACAACAGCTTCTCTATAACTAGCATTTATTTTCATGCAAGAATCACAAGTAGTTTCTTTTACTTGAAATTTAATTTCTTTTATGTCTTTTACTAAGATGTCTGATAAAAACCCTTCAACAGCAACTACTGCAGAATAATTATTTTCTAAAAATTTTTCAAGAGTAACAAGAATTTTTGGTTGTTTTAAATCTTTATTTGGTTTTATCATATTTGCAATTTGATTACCAATTAATTCATCATTAACTTCAAACCAATGATTTCCAATTTTTGTTTTATTACAAAATTTACAAACAGAAATGTTTGATTTTTCAATATCAAAAATAGATTTACCTTGTAAATAACAGTCTTTACAAAGATTATCAATTAAATATTCAGTCTCTTTTCCACATTTTGGACAAAATTTTTTAAAACTCATAAATATAATTGATAATTAAAAGATTAAAAACATATTGAAAATAAAAAAAGTACAACCTAAAAGTTTATATAAACAGTTTTGCTAAAATATTGTTAAAAAAATTGAATAATTTTTTTGATATTCTAAAAACCTAACTAGTTTTTTTAGGTTTTTAAAAGTTTTAAAATTCAATTTTTTTTCCAGCTTTTAATATTTCCGTATTTATCCCAAGTTCTTGTTCAATTACAGATTTAAAAATTGGCATTACTTTTGAATCCCCATGAACTAAAAATATTTTTTTTGGATCCCATTGTTTTAATGAGTGAAGCATTTCTTTTTGTGATGGGTGAGCAGATAAATCATATTTTTCATATTTACATTTTACTTTTATCATTTCACCATTTTCACCATATGGAAGCATTCCAGTATCTTGAAGCATTCTTCCAGGTGTTTCTTCACCTTGATATCCAGTTAAGTGTATTTTTGAATTTGTGTCATTAAATAATTTTTGTGCATACCCAACTACTGGGCCACCTTTCATCATACCAGATGTAGTTATTACAACACAAGGTTTGTTAAAAACTTTTTTTCTATCTCTTGATGATTCAATTATTTTTACTTGATTAAATCCAGCTTTTAATCTTTTTGGGTTTTTAATTAAATCAGCATGATTTAAGTAAATCGCAGCTACTTTTTTTCCCATTCCATCAACATAGATATCGGCATTTATATTATAACTTGTTAAAATATCAACAACTTCTTGTGTTCTACCAACTGCAAATGCTGGGATTATTGCCCAACCCCCTCTTTCAACAGTATCTTGAACTGATTCACAAAGTGCTTTTTCAACTTTTTTTCTATCAGGGTGTTCTCTATCACCATATGTTGATTCAATTAATACATTATCTACTTTTCCAACAGACATGTCTGCTCCAATGTGTAATTGAGTTTCATATTCTTTATAATCACCAGTATACAAGAATGATTCATTTTTGTATGTAATTTTTGTTAATGCTGACCCCAAAATATGCCCAGCATCAAAAAATTCAATTGTTGTATCGTTTGTCAAATGAAGTGCTTTTTTATAAGGCATTACAAAATTATATTTATGTGTTCGTGTAATATCATTAAGTGAAAATTTTGGTTCATTGCCTTCTAAATCCGCGATTTTTAATGAATCTCTCCAAAGTATGTCTGAAATTTCAAGTGTTGGTTGAGTCATGAAACTTAAACATTCATTACTTTTGTAAAAGTAAGGTAAATACCCTGAATGATCTAAGTGAGCATGTGAAATTATCGCAGCTTTTAAATTTTCTTTTACATCTAATGGATAAGCTAAATTATTTGGTTCAAGTTTTACTCCATAATCAAGTAAAAATTTTTCTCCAAAATCTAAAACAAATCCACTTCTACCTACTTCTTCGCAGGCACCTAATCCTTTTATTGAATACATTTAATCACCAAATTTAGTTTTTTAGATTTAATTTAATATAAAACAGAACAAACAGTTTTTCTTAAATTATCTAATAAAAAGGTTATTTTTTGATAACCCTTGTCTTATTTAATATAACACTTAATTGTTTATAATACTTGGTTTTATAAAATACATAAAATTATGTATAAATATTATTAAGGTTAATCTCTTTTTGAAAATAAAAAATAAACAAAAAATGATACCAATATAGAAGAAAAAAAAGAAAATAGCATTATTTGATTAAAAAATTCGGGTCTAAAATAAGGATGAAGTAAAAAAAAGTAATCTAAAATATCATTAAAAATAAACCAAACAATTCCAAAAATTAAATAATTTAACTTAAATTTATCAAATTTAAAAAACAACAAAGATTCAAATAACATAAATAAATGAGCAACTATAACAATCAAAAACTCAAAATTATAAGAAAATAATAAACCATGTAAAAAAAGGGAAAAAAATGTCCAAAACGCATATTTGATTAATCCAATAATTACAATAAATTGAAAAAAATTATTTTGTTTACTAAAAAATTTTAATAAAAAAACAAACGACAAAAGAATTACATAAAGTGGACAATCAATAACAAAAAACCAAAGCAATGGATTAACAGTTGGCAATTTCCAAAAATAATAAGAAATTGAATAAGTTCCAAAAATAAAATTAATAAAAAATAAAATAAATAAAAGTTGTTTATTTTTTAAAATAAAAGATTGAAATTGAATTAATTTTTGTTTAGTAAAATTAAATTTAGCTTGTAAATTATTAATTAACATATTTAATTAAAATTGGAAAAATAAATAAACAAATCTAATTTAAAAAAAAAGAAATTGTGAAAATCAATTTCACAATTTTATCTAACAAGAACCAGTAACACTTGATGCAGTTGTACTTAATTCAGTAGAACAAACTTCTGGTTCAACATTAAATGCAGAACAAATAGCTTGTTTTATTGCATCCTCGTTTCGTGAAACACGTTGTTCTGTCCCATTAATTATAAATGTTGGAGAACTATTAACGCCATATTCTTGTGCTTTTAAATAATTTTTTTCAAATAATGCTTGTCCATTAGTATCAACACATGAGTAAATTGCAGTAGACTCAATTCCAACTTTTTTCATTAAAGCAATAGAATTAACTTTATCACAATTTTCTTTATTTGAATCAACTGAACAAACACTATACACATCTTCATAAAATGAATCTAAGTATGCAAAATATTTATTTTGATCAACATTTGATTCAATACAAGCCATAACCATATTTTGATTTAATTCATATTGACCGTGCCCAACATAGTAAGGAACAACTTTTAAGTCTGCAACATCCTTTAGTAATAAAGCTACACTTGCAAATGGATTTAATGCGGCATTTCCTCCAGGACAGTATGACCAAATAAATAATTCAACAGTTGGTTTATCAGATTTTACTAATTCTTGACTGCTGGAATCAGTAGTGTTTGTATCACTAGCAACTGGTAATTCAATTGGAGTATTTAAATTAAATTTTTGTCCTCCAACAATTATGTCAGTAGCTGTTGCATAAATATATGAAACTGGTTGAACAACTCCACCTTGAGACATATAAACTATTGATGAATAAATTCCTGATTTATCATTATTAAAATCATCAACATATACAGATACTCCTTGAGCTTTTCCTTCAGCACCAAGTAAATTATCATTTAAATAAAGTTCAACTTTGTTTTTTAATAAAACTAAATTCGTATCTTTTGCATTAGAATTGTCAATTGTTAAATAAGCTACCATCACATTACTTGCTAATGCTCCAATAATTGCTCCAACAACTAATCCAATGATTAAAATTGCCGCAATCATTAACATATCATTTGATTTACTAGAATTAATTTCTTCTTTTTTTTCTGCTTTTTCATGATTTTTATGTTCATGCTTAACAGAATTATGTTTACTACTCATCATTTACACCTCATAATTTATAAATGTGAACAAAGAAATGTTTAAAAAGGAAATTAAAATTTAAGGAAAAAATAAATAAATAAAAAAATTAATTAAATAATTATTTTTTTATTCCTGAAAATTTTTGTTTAAATTCTTCAACTTGTTTATGCTCAAGTTTTTGAAATAAAATTCCAATTGGTTTTATTTCAGTCCCAGTTTTTATTCCGTCAAAAACATTCAAGAATCCATCAGATAGATTAAAAGAAATTGATTCGGAAATTTTCTTTGATGCATCAGGAATAAATGGAGAATAAACTAGAGATAATAGTTTAAATAAATCAATACAATTTGCAATAATTGTTCCAGCACCAATTAAATCTGTTTTTGCTAAAGTCCATGGAGCAGTATCTTGTAAATATTTATTTCCAATTGATGAAATTTCATTTGCTTTAAGTAAAGCATCTCTTTCTCTACTCTTGTCCATTAATTTAAAATAATCATCAAGCAAAGGTTTTACTTTTTCTATTAATTCACCATTTGATTTTTGTTTTATTCCATTAAAAAATTTTTGATTTAGTGAAACTACACGATTAATAAAATTTCCAAAATTGTTTACAAGTTCATTATTCACTTTTGCTTCAAAATCACCCCATAAAAATTCAGTATCATCATCTTCTGGTCGTACTCTATAAAGATAATATCTCCAAGTATCACTACTTATGCCAGTTTCTATTGCATCATTTCCAAAAACACCTTTTTCTTTACTTTTCGAAAATTTATCATTTTCATAATTAATATATGCTGTTGAATCTAAACCATTAACTAAAACATAAGGTTCTTTTGTTGCAATTAAATATGATGGAAACATTATTGAATGAAATGGAACATTGTCTTTACCCATAAATTGGTACAAAGTAACATCTTTATTTAACCACCAATCTTTGTATTTTTCACCAATACACTCTGCAGTAATTCCAATATAGGCGATCGGTGCATCAAACCAACTGTAAAAAACTTTATTTTCATAACCTTCTAAAGGCACAGGTATTCCCCACTTTAAATCTCTTGTAATTGCTCTTTCTTTTAATCCTTGTTTTAACCATTGAGAAGTTATATTTTTTGCTAAAAAACTCCAATTTGAATCAACACTAGAAATCCAATTAGTTAATTCTTTTTCAAGTTTTGGTAAATTAATATACAAGTGTTTTGTTTTTTTTAAAATTGGCACTGTGCCATCAAATTTTGAAATTGGATTAATTAAATCTTTTTGATCAAGTAAATTTCCACAAGCATCACATTGATCCCCTCTTGCACCAGCTTTATGACAAATTGGACATTCCCCTTCAACAAACCTGTCACTTAAAAACATATTACTTTTTTCTGAATAAAGTTGTTCAACTTCACCCTCAATAAAATAACCATTTTTATAAATTTTTGAAAAAATATCTTGAACAATTTTTTTATTTGCTTCTGATGTACTTCTTCCAAGACAATCATAACTTGTATTAAACCAATCATAAATTCTTTTATGAATTACAAAATATTTGTCAACTAATTCTCTTGGAGTTAATCCTTCTTCTCGTGCTTTTACTTCGGTAGTAGTTCCATATTCATCAGTGCCTAAAACAAACAAAACTTCATTTCCCCTAAGACGTTGATATCTAGCAAACGCATCTGCACTTAAAACAGAACCAATCAAATTACCTAAATGTGGAATATTATTTACATAAGGCAATGCACTAGTAATTAAAACTTTCATAAGTATTTAGTAAAAAAAAGGTTTTTTAAAATGTGATTATCAAGTAAAAAGTTAATAAAAAATCAATTAAAGTTTAATAAAAAAAATAAATTCAAAAAATAACTTATTTTTAACCTTAAAAATATTAAGTCACAAAACAAAATATCATTTGCTTCCGACAGTCTGGTGATAAATGTGTTAACTGTTATGCAAAATGCAATTTTAAAAAAATCTCAAAAATGTAAAAACTTTTCAGAGTGTCATGAAAGATTGTTATTTCTTTTATTGACTGAAAAAAAATATTATACAAAAGATGAAATTCTTTGTCTTGCAAATTATAATTTAAAAGAACTTGATAAAATATTAGATGATCTTGAAAAAAATGGTTTAATCAAAATTGAAGGTTGGCTTGTTAAAATAAATGATGAAGAACAAATAAAAGAAATGTTAATTAGTTAAAGAAGAAATTAAAAAAGAATTGATACTTAATTTTAATAATGCATTCAATAAAACATTTACTTAATTGGTTAATTCTTGGTTCAAAGGGTGGTGAAACAAGAAAGAAAATTTTACTAATTTTAAAAAAGAAGCCCATGAACAATAATAATTTGGCAAAAGAAATTAACATGGATTATAAAACCGTTCAACATCACATTAAAATTCTTCAAGAAAATCAACTAATTTCTTCAATTGGAAATAAATATGGTCAAGTATATATTATTAGTCAATTACTTGAAGATGAAATAGATTTATTTAAAAAAATGATTGGAGATGAAGATTAATATGCAAAAGAAAAAAAATAGTAAATTAAATAATAAAAAATTAGCTACAAAAAAAGAGTTTAAATTACCATCAATAATTATTTCTTTAAGTATAACAATTTTTTTAATAATTTTAATTTCAGTTATTTCATTATTTTTTGGATTAAATGGTAATGGTTTTGCAAACAGATTAATGGGAATGAATTTCTTAATTCCAAAAATACTTATAAGTACAGTTGGAACAATTCTTTTAATTTATTTATTAACAAATTATATTTCAATTTATAAAGAAATAAAATCAAAATTTACAATTGGTTTAATTACTGTTTCAATTGTTTTGCTTCTTGAAACATTAATTTCAAATCCTTTACTTTTAATTATTATTGGAATAAAAGGGCCAGTTGTTGCTGATTTTTTAGGTTTTGTTTCAAGTATTTTTGTTTTAATTGCAACAATAATTTTAATTTATTTACAAAAAGAATAATTTTTCTTTTTTTTTAATCTAATTTTGAATTTAGTTGGAATGAATTTGGGTAAAACTTCGGTAAATTCTTTTTAAATAAAAAATTTAAAAGATAATTACAAATTGAGGTGAAAGTATGAAAAAAATAATGATTGGAGGGATAGTTTCTTTGTTACTAATTATGCTAATTGGTAGTGTAATGGCTTATCAAGGAAATTCTCAAATTCAAGGACCAAATTATTCAATAGAAAGACATGATGCAATGACTAATGCATTTGAAAATAATGATTATGATGCATGGTATGCTTTAATGTCTGAAAATGAAAAAAGTCCAAGAGTTTTAGAAATAGTTAACAAAGAAAATTTTTCTACATTCGTAGAAATGCATAATGCTATGATTAGTGGTGACACTGATAAAGCAAATGAATTAAGAGCAGAACTTGGTTTAGGACAAGGTCAAATGAAAAGAGGAAATAATCAACAAGGACAAGGTCTTAAAACAGGAAATGGACAAAGAAATCAAAGTTGTTTAAGACAATAAAATTAAGAGTGAGAGAAATTCTCACTTTTAATTTAAACTAATTCTTTTTGTCTTAAAATTTCATAAGTTGCAATAGGCATAACTGTTTCTAAAGTAAAAAATGGTATTTGATTAAACATTGGAATTAAAACCAAATCATCCAAAACTGACATTTTCTTTTTAGATAACCCGCCATGTTCAGTTCCAAAAACTAAAACTACTTTTTCTGATGAATAATTTTTTGAAAATAATGATTTTTTTGATGATGGCGAAGTTCCAACAACTAAATAGCCTTCTTTTTTTAAATTTTCAATTGTTTTAAAATAATCATTTTCATACTTAATGTGATTAAATTTTATTTCATCTGGAAAATCAAGAGAATAAGAATTAAGAATATTTAAAACTTTAAAATTAGAATAAGATAAAGAATCACCAGTTAAATAAACTAAAACATTTGTTGCTAAAGATAATTGAATCAATTTTGCTAAATCACGAGAATCTTTAATTGTATCAACTAAAAGAATTAAATTAGAATTACATTTAGTCATGTTAATCACATATGTAATATTTAATCAAATGTTTTTATTAATGGCCAAATTTTTAGTCCATGAAAATTTCTTATCCCAGTTGTTTTTTTATAGCCTTGAGATTGATAAAAAGGGACTGCATAAAGAGAAGAACGAATTTTAATAAATTTAGTTTCTTTTTTCTTTGCTTCTTTTTCAAATTCTAATAAAAGTTTTTTTCCAATCTCCTTACTATGATATTTTCCAAAAACATACAAATTGGTAACTTTATTTTTATTACCTCTAATCATACCAACTATTTTATTTTCTAGTTTTGCAATAAAAAAAATTGGTGATTTTAAAAAATCAGAATACAATTCATTTTCAGATTTTATTTTTGAAGAATATAATTTAAAATAATTTTTACTGCCCTCTTTTCTTCCATCTTTTGAATTAAATTCTAAAAATGTTTCACTTATCAATTTTGCAACTTCTTTTGTGTCAGACTTTTTGAATCGTCTATACTTTATTTTTGAAATCATAAAAATAATATGAACAAAGAAGTTAATAAGTATTTTTGAAATAGTGTATCGTCAATAAACAAATTTTTATTAGCATTTATAAATTATTAAAAGTTTGAAATTATTATGAAAATCTATTTAGACACTAATGTTTTTATTTCATTACTTAATGAAGAAATTGGTTTTAATTTTAGAGGATTAAATATTGAAGCAAGAGATTTTTTTGAAAAAATTAAATTTAAACATACTATTTGTATTTCAAAACTTTTTTTAGAAGAAACTCAAAAAATATTATTTATCAATTTTGATCAAATTTACAAAGAATTAAATAAAAGAAATATTAGGTTTAAAGAAGTAGGCCATGCAAAACAAGAAACATTAACAAAGTTTGCTAGTCTTAAAATCCATTACCCTGATTTTATTCATGCTGCAATCGCGTTTGAAAATTGTGATTGCATTGTAACATTTAATTTAAAAGATTTTGAAAAAGCAAAACCATTTATTTTAATACTTTCTCCAACTGATTTTTAGAAGAATTATATTTTAATCCCAATCCTTTAAGATATTCATCTGCAATTTTTGCTCTTTCTTCTCTAGTCGGCATTTTTCCATTCCAACCTTTAGATATTGCAGTTTTTCTCATACTCTGACACATTTCATCAAAACTTTCTCTCCATTCTTCTTTTTCTCGTTGTTTATCTAAACTTACTCTTATTGCGTCTTTAATGAATTCACTTCGTGAAGAAAAAGAACCTAAGGAAATAATTCTCTCAATATCTTTTGCTAAAGCATCTTCAATTTGAAAAGTAACCATTTTAACCATAATAATATATTATTAATATGTTATTAAAAAGCTTTTGATTATATAA